>CAIUAO010000032.1 GCA_903897155.1 uncultured Actinomycetes bacterium
CCTAGGTGTTGCTGATGACTATCTGGAAAAGCACCGCGTGCCATAAGTGTTGTTACTACAGGTGCGCCAGTAAGTTCGGCAAGCTTCATTAATTGCTTAGAAGCATTGGCCTTAATAATTCCGCCACCCACATAGAGAACCGGGCTTGTTGATTGAGCGATGAGCTTGGCTGCTTCTTTAATCGAAGCATCAGTTGGATCCATCACTGGGTTATATCCAGCCAATGAAATCTTCTCAGGCCACTTAAATGTTGTCATGTTAGTGAGCGCATCTTTAGAGATATCAACAAGGACTGCGCCTGGGCGACCGGTGCCAGCAATATGGAAAGCTGCCGCGATTGCATGAGGAATGTCATCTGGGTTTGTAATGAGAAAGTTGTGCTTAGTAACAGGCATTGTGATTCCACGAATATCGGCCTCTTGGAAAGCATCTGTGCCAATTGCATGCGAGGCAACTTGTCCGGTGATGGCAACGATAGGGACTGAATCCATCTGTGCATCAGCAAGTGGTGTGACAAGGTTTGTCGCTCCTGGGCCAGATGTTGCTATACAAACACCAACACGACCTGTTGCTTGTGCATAACCTGTTGCTGCATGCCCGGCGCCTTGTTCATGGCGAACTAAGATGTGTCTGATCTTGCTATCAAAAATTGGATCATAAGCAGGAAGAATCGCGCCACCTGGGATACCAAACATGACGTCAACGCCTGCATGCTCTAACGCTTTGACGAGAGACTGAGCTCCTGTGATCTTTTCTGTCATGTTCATCTCCTTTCGGTAAGTGTTCTTCTTATTACTGCTGGTGAAATAACAAACCCCCCAGTTTCCACTGAGGGGTAGCGCACCATCTAGAAGTCTCTAGATCGCGCGCTTGGAAATCACCACTGATGATGTCATGGCGCAATTCTCGCCTGTCGCATGCGTGTAGTCAACCCCTGAGACGGAGATCTCAAATAGTGAGTGGTGGCATGAAGCCAATTAACCGCAGACAGCACCTTTTGAGGCAGAGCCCACAACCTTGGAGTACTTAGCTAGGACCCCCCTGCGGTACTTATGAGGGATTGGTGTGAAGTGCTTACGACGCTCAGCCAACTCAGAATCAGATACCAAAAGATCAAGTGTGCGTTTAATTATATCGACGCGAACAATGTCGCCATCTTTCACTAATGCAATTGGCCCACCATCAACGGCTTCTGGGGCAACATGACCAACGCAAAGCCCGGTACTTCCACCAGAGAAGCGACCATCCGTCAGTAAGAGTGTTGATTTACCTAGACCTGCGCCTTTAATCGCGCCGGTGATCATCAACATTTCGCGCATTCCCGGTCCACCCTTTGGACCTTCATAACGGATAACAACAACATCGCCAGCTTTAATTGTTCCATTTTCAAGAGCGTCCATAGCTGCTTGCTCCCGTTCAAAAACGCGTGCTGGCCCTTCAAACTTTTCAACACCCACACCTGCCGTTTTGCAGACGGCTCCTTCTGGGGCAAGAGAACCACCCAAGATAGTAATTCCACCACCTGCAGATAATGGATTCTTAATTGAGTGCAAGACATCTCCATCTGCATCTAGCGGTGTTAATTCAGCAAGGTTTTCTGCCATAGTCTTTCCAGTAACAGTCAGGCAATCTCCATGCAAGAACCCAGCATCAAGAAGGGCGCGTAGAACTACAGGAATTCCACCTACGCGATCAATGTCTGTCATCACATATTTACCAAAAGGTTTGAGATCTCCAAGTAGCGGTGTGCGGGAACTAATACGCTGGAAATCTTCAAGCGTCAGGTCAACTTCTGCTTCATTGGCAATCGCCAAGAGGTGAAGCACGGCGTTGGTTGAACCACCCAGTGCCATAACAACTGTGATCGCATTTTCAAATGCCTTCTTCGTCAAAATATCTCGGGCAGTAATTCCCTTGCGAATCAATTCAACAACTGCGGCGCCAGCCTTAACTGCATAATCATCGCGGCGGCGATCAACAGAGGGCGGCGAAGCTGAGCCTGGCAATGAAAGTCCAATTGCTTCCCCCACTGCCGCCATGGTGTTTGCCGTATACATGCCTCCGCATGCACCTTCACCAGGACAGATCGCGCGTTCAATTTCATCTACTTTTTCTTGAGTAATCAGTCCGCGAGCGCATGCACCTACTGCTTCAAATGCATCAATGATTGTGACATCTTTACCATCTACTTGGCCCGCCAAGGTTGAACCCGCATAAACGAAGACGCTTGCCACATCAATGCGCGCTGCAGCCATCATCATTCCTGGCAGCGACTTATCGCAACCAGCAAATGTGACCATGCCGTCAAGACGCTCTGCTTGCATTACTGTCTCAACTGAGTCAGCAATTACCTCACGAGAAACAAGTGAAAAGTGCATACCTTCATGGCCCATGGAGATGCCATCCGAAACTGAAATAGTTCCAAATTGCATGGGGAATCCGCCGGCGTCTATAACGCCTTTACGTGATGCCTTTGCAAGACGATCGAGTGAAAGATTGCACGGAGTAATTTCATTCCATGATGATGCAATACCAATTTGAGGCTTCTTAAAGTCCTCATCTTTCATACCTACTGCCCGGAGCATTCCTCGCGCTGGAGCTCGCTCTAAACCATCGGTTACTAGCCCCGACCTTGGCTTCATTGGATTTTTTGGTTCGCTCATAACCTAATACTAGCCCTGACCTAAATGCTTAAGCAGAAGTTCTCTGACCTTTGCGGCATCAGCTTGTCCACCTGTGCTCTTCATAACTGCGCCAATCAGTGCGCCCGCAGCTGGAATATTTCCTGAGCGCACACGCTGCGCAGTATCTGGTGAGGCAGCAATTGCACTTTCAATCGCCTTCATCAAAGCGCCATCATCGGATACAACTTTGAGTCCCCGTTTTTCAATTACTTCTTTAGCAGACCCCTCACCAGCAATAACGCCTTCAATGACCTGGCGTGCAAGCTTGTCAGTCAGTTCACCTGATTCGATAAGAACAATAACTTCTGCAACGCTGGCAGCAGTTATTAATGATGTTGGGGCAACTTCGCGCTCATTAGCTAAACGAGAAACCTCGCCAAGCCACCATGATCTAGCGCGTGCTGGCTCAGCGCCAAGAGAAATTGTCTCTTCAACAACATCAAGAAGCTCTGAGTTAACAAGTGAGTCCATCTCTTTATCAGGAACAGACCACTCAGCTTGTAAGCGTTTACGACGGGCAGAAGGACGCTCAGGCAATTGCCCACGCAAAGTTTCAATCCACGCTGTATCTGGAACTACAGGTACTAAATCTGGTTCTGGGAAATAACGATAATCCTCGGCTTGTTCTTTTGAACGTCCAGGACGAGTCTGACCACTTTCTTCTAAGAAGTGACGAGTCTCTTGAATAATTCGCTCACCTGTTTCTAGGCGATTACTTTGGCGAATAACCTCTCCGATAACTGCACGTTCTACTGAGCGAAGTGAGTTCACATTCTTTGTCTCGCTACGTGTTCCCAGTGCTCCGCTTCCAGCCAGTGCAAGTGAGAGGTTCACATCACAACGCATTGATCCTTGTTCCATCTTTACATCTGAAACACCTAGTGAGCGCAAAATATCTCGTAGCTCTGTTACGTAAGCACGCGCAACCTGAGGTGCATACTTCTTAGCTCCTGGAATGATTTTTGTGACAATTTCAACCAAAGGAATGCCAGCACGGTTGTAATCAAGGAGTGAGTAATCAGCCCCGTGGATTCGCCCAGTCTCTCCTCCTACGTGAAGAGATTTTCCTGTGTCTTCTTCCATGTGAACGCGCTCAATCTCAACTCTAAATGGCATCTTGCCTTCATCAGTATCAATTTCGACATCAAGATATCCATTTACACAGATAGGTTCGTCATATTGTGATGTTTGGAAGTTCTTTGGCATATCTGGGTAGAAATAATTCTTTCGTGCAAAACGACTAAATGGGGCAATCTGACAGTTGAGTGCAAGTCCAATCAAAATAGAACTTTCAATCGCACGCCCATTAACAACAGGCAGGGCGCCGGGTAAACCTAAGCAGATAGGGCATGTTTGAGTATTTGGCTCTGCGCCAAATTCAGTTGCACATCCACAGAACATCTTTGACTTAGTGTTGAGCTCAACGTGGACTTCAAGACCAAGTGTTGGCTCGTATTTAATGACTGCTTGATCGTAAGTAAGAGTCATTACTTACCTGCCAATACTGGAATATCAGAAAGAAGCGTCTTGCCCCATTTATTTACAAGGGCTGCTTCAAGTGTTCCGCCTACTTGATACATCAAATCATCTTTCATAGCAGGTGACATGATTTGGAAACCAACAGGCAATCCATCTTCTGGGGCAAGGCCACATGGCAATGACATTGCGCCAATACCTGCCATATTCACTGGGATTGTTGCAATGTCATTGAGATACATGGCGACTGGGTTATCAACATTTTCCCCAAGTTTAAATGCAGTTGTTGGGCAAGTTGGTGAGACAAGTACATCTGCCTTTGCAAATGCTGCTTGGTAATCTCTGATCAACAATGTGCGAACTTTCTGAGCTGAACCATAATAAGCATCGTAATAACCTGAAGAGAGAGCATAGGTGCCAAGAATAATTCTGCGTTTTACTTCTGCGCCAAATCCTTCATGGCGGGTTAAATTCATTACCTCTTCGGCACTCGCCTTCCCATCATCTCCCACGCGCAATCCATAACGCATAGAGTCAAAGCGAGCTAAGTTAGAAGATGCCTCACTTGGCGCAATTAAATAGTAGGCAGCAAGTGCATATTCAAAGTTCGGGCAAGATACTTCAACAATTTCTGCGCCAGCTTTAACAAGTTCATCGAGTGCTTCATTAAAGCGCTGCAGAACGCCTGATTGATATCCCTGCCCTGAAAGTTCTTTAACAACGCCAATCTTGAGGCCTTTAACATCTAACTTCTTAGCCGCGGCAACAACCTGAGGCACAGGTGCATTGATACTTGTGGAATCCATCTGGTCATATCCAGCAATTACTTCGTGCAAAAGAGCTGTATCTAAAACTGTTCGTGCGCACGGCCCTGCTTGATCCAAGCTTGATGAGAATGCAACCAAACCGTAACGAGAGACCGCCCCATATGTTGGCTTCACTCCGACAGTTCCAGTAACTGCTGCAGGTTGGCGAATTGATCCGCCGGTATCTGTTCCAATTGCAAGAGGTGCTTCAAATGAAGCAAGCGCAGCAGCAGAGCCACCACCAGAGCCACCAGGAATGCGCGTGAGATCCCACGGATTATGTGTTGGACCATATGCAGAATTTTCTGTTGAAGAACCCATAGCAAATTCATCCATGTTTGTCTTACCTAAAATGACAACGCCCGCTTGCTTAAGTTTTGCAACGACTGTGGAGTCATATGGTGGACGCCAACCTTCTAGCATTTTTGAACCACATGTTGTCGGAACACCTTTTTGTGCCAAAACATCTTTCAGAGCGAGAGGAACACCTGCCAGAGCGGAAAGTTTCTGACCACTCTTACGCTTTGCGTCCACATCACGTGCCTGAGCAAGAGCATTTTCTCTATCTACATGTAAAAAAGCATGCACTTGTTTATCAACTTTTGTAATTTGATCTAAGTGCTGCTCTGTTAATTCAACTGAAGTAATAGTTCCAGCGCTAAGAGCATCTGACATTTGAGCCGCTGTTGAATGAATATTTGTCATTCTTCACCAAGAATCTGTGGGACCTTAAAGCGGTCCTCTACTTGAGCCGGTGCGCCAGAAAGGGCTTCTTCAGAACTCAGACTTGGCCTAACAACATCTTCACGTGTGACATTTGTTAGTGGAAGCGGATGGGAGGTTGGAGAAACATCGGCTTGGGCAACTTCTTGAACACTAGCAACAGCAACTAAAATTGAATCAAGTTGGGTTGCAAGATGATCTAACTCAGAATCACTCATTTCGATTCGAGCTAATCGTGCTAAATGCGCAACTTCATCGCGCGAGATGCCGGCCATATTCCAACCTTATCTGACTTGTCCTGATGGATGAATTCAGTGCTTAGCGTGAAAAATTGTTCCCAAATCCGCACCTTTTAAACTCTGGGCGAGATTAGGAAGTGAGGTGAGCAACATGGTAATTCCAGAGTCGGTTGCGATCTTTGCTGCCTCAATTTTGGTGACCATTCCGCCACTTCCAACACCTGAGGTACCAACGCCACCAATTTCAACATCTTCCATATGAGAGGCATCTTGAACTTCTGATATTCGAGTTGAGCCATCCTCCTCTGGTGGTGCGTTGTATAACCCATCAACATCAGTTACTAGTGCAAGCAAATCAGCATCGATTAGTCCTGCTACAAATGCAGAAAGGCGGTCGTTATCGCCCATTCGAATCTCTTGAACACCAACCGAGTCATTCTCATTGATAATTGGGACGACACCCATTTCAAGTAATTTGTTCAATGTGTGCTTAGCATTTTCAGAATGTGACTCACGTTCAACATCTTCAATTGTTAGCAATACTTGAGAGGCAATGAGCTTATGAGAAGCAAAAGCGCGACTGTAACTAGCAATCAATAAACCCTGACCAACTGATGCAACAGCTTGTTGCGTCACAAGATCTGTAGGACGCGCAGAGAGCTTAAGTGGTGATAGCCCAGCCGCAATTGCACCTGATGAAACAAGGACGACTTCTTTTCCTGACTCACGAAGTGATGCAACGACATCAGTAATCTTTTTTACAGCATTTTCATCAAGTTCATGCCCCGCACTACCTGTAAGGGTTGAAGAGCCAATTTTAATGACAACACGCTTTGCTTGAACTACGGCGTCACGACTCATTTCTCTCCTCCTTGCTCGGCACTTACTCGTGGATCACGTGGATTTTCGGCGCTGTATTCCCACTGCATTGAAATTTCATCTTCACTGAGTTCATCAACATCATCTTCAATGTAGCGCCCCGCCCATGGAGATTCCAAGCGAAGGTCTTCTCCACGTGGCCCAGCAAGTAATTCTGCTCCAGCTTCAATGGATGGCTCCCAATCAAATATGACTGCGGCATCTCCTGCGCCAATACGAACCTCTGACTGTGGCTTTGCGCCTTTCTTAAACAACTCTCGCTCAACACCAAGTGCAGCAAGACGATCTGCTAAATATCCAACCGCTTCAGAATTACCGAAATCAGTTTGGCGAACAAATCGCTCTGGCTTTTGACCGATGACAGTAAATGAACCATCTTCATTTGCAGTTACTTTAAATCCAGAGTCATTTACGGCAGGTGGGCGCAACACAATACGAGTCTTCTCTTCTTTCGCTTGATTGCGTCGTTGTTCTTGGATAATTCGTGCCATTGCATAATTTAATTCAGTCAGACCAATGTGTGAGGCTGCAGATATTTGGAATACCTCATAGCCGCGTTCACGGAAAATAGGTTCGACCATGTCAGCCATAGTTTTAGCATCAGGTAAATCAATCTTGTTGAGAGCAATAATCCGTGGGCGCTCAGATAGGCCACCATAGAGGGCTAGTTCTGCTTCAATGATGTCAAAATCTTTTACAGGATCGCGATCGGTTTCTAAAGTACCGCAGTCCAATACATGAACGAGGGCAGCACATCGCTCCACATGGCGGAGAAATTCAAGCCCTAAACCTTTACCTTCTGACGCACCTGGAATTAAACCTGGGACATCTGCAACAGTGAAACGTGTATCACCGGCCTGCACGACACCTAAATTTGGCGCAAGTGTTGTAAATGGATAATCGGCAATCTTTGGACGAGCAGCAGAAATTGCTGCAATCAGCGATGATTTTCCAGCACTTGGGAACCCAATCAAGCCAATATCTGCAACGCTCTTAAGTTCAAGAATAAGTGTGCGCTCTTCACCTGGCTCACCTTTAAGTGCAAACCCAGGAGCCCTACGTTTGCGTGAAGCTAAACCAGAATTACCAAGGCCTCCGCTTCCACCTTGTGCTGCGACAAATCGTGTTCCAACACCAATGAGGTCTGCAAGAACATTTCCAGAACTATCTTTAACAACTGTTCCATTAGGAACTGAAAGGATGAGGTCGCCGCCTTCACCGCCATTGCAGTAATCACCATAACCAGGACGTCCACCAGTTGCTTTGCGATGTGGAGAGTGGTGAAAATCTAGAAGTGTTGTCACACCACTATCAACGACAAGAATGATATCCCCGCCCCGTCCGCCGTTACCGCCATCAGGACCGCCAAGTGGAACAAACTTTTCGCGGTGGATAGATACACATCCATCTCCACCAGAACCTGCAGCAGCATGGAGAGTTACGCGATCAACAAAACTTGCCATCACTTACTCCCTTCCATTTCTGCCAAACTCTTTCAATAAAAAAGCGGGCCCGCAGTACGCGGACCCGCCATAAAAATTCCGCGTATTAAGCGACAGGTACAGGAACGATATTCACAACCTTGCGGCCACGAGCTTTACCGAATTCAACAGCTCCGCTTGCGAGTGCAAATAGTGTGTCATCTTTACCAATACCAACATTGCGTCCTGGGTGGAAAACTGTTCCACGTTGGCGAACCAAGATTTCACCGCTCTTTACAACCTGACCACCAAAACGCTTGATGCCAAGGTACTGAGCATTTGAATCGCGACCATTACGAGTCGAGGAGACACCTTTTTTACTTGCCATTTATTCGCCTCCTCTTATTACTTGTTTATCGCGGTGATCTTCACGCGCGTAAGTTGTGAACGGAAACCTGAACGACGGCGATAGCCGGTCTTATTCTTATAGCGAAGGATGTCGATCTTTGGACCCTTTGTTTCTTCAACAATCTCGCCTGTTACTTTTGTGGCTGCAAGTGTCTTTGGATCAGTTGTAACTGTTGCGCCATCAACAAGGAGAACCGCAGCAAAATTTACTGCCGCACCAATTTTTGCATCGATGCGATCAACGGTAATTGTGTCGCCAACAGCAACCTTTTCTTGACGGCCGCCTGCTTTAACAATCGCGTACACGGTGGTGCTCCTTAATATTTACGGGCCATTTTGGCCAGAGGCTAAGGGTACGGATTCGCCCCCTATTGGGTCAAACTGGGGTGATTACCCCTGTGCTCACTGCCCTGCGGCGCTTGCGCGTTGCTGGCTTCTTAGGCTCTTCGACCTCTTCTGAACTCTCAGATTGGGCCTCATCAATAGGTTGTTCAACTAATACATCTTCTTCAGCATGATCATCTTCATCGTCATGTGACGATGGAACATAACGCTGTTCCATATCCTTTTCTAAGGCAACTTTACGAACAGGTTCTGAATGAATATGAATTCCTCGCCCGCCACATGATTCACATGTAGTTGAGAAAGCTTCAATAAGTCCTTGTCCAACTCGCTTACGCGTCATCTGAACAAGCCCGAGTGAAGTCACTTCAGCAACTTGGTGCTTTGTGCGATCTCGCCCAAGGCATTCAACCAAACGGCGAAGAACTTGATCGCGGTTTGATTCAAGGGCCATATCAATAAAGTCAATAACAATAATTCCACCCATATCGCGCAAACGAAGCTGACGAGCAATTTCCTCCGCTGCTTCTAAGTTGTTCTTGGTTACCGTCTCTTCAAGGTTTCCGCCTTTGCCGATGAACTTTCCTGTGTTCACGTCAATAACGATCATCGCTTCTGTGCGATCAATAACAAGAGATCCACCAGATGGTAGATAGACCTTGCGATCAAATGCCTTGGCTAACTGCTCTTCAATGCGGTTCTCACCAAATAGGTCACGATTGCCTGTCCACTTCTCAATCTTTGCCGTGAGCTCTGGGGCAATATGGCCAAGATAATTATTAATATCTTCCCATGCTTCATCACCTTGGACTACTAATTGGCGGAAATCTTCATTGAAGATATCGCGGATAACACGAACCGTTAAATCTGGCTCGCTATAAAGAAGTGAGGGGGCAGTTGTTGAAGGGTTCTCTGCCTTCTCCTGAATGTCATCCCATTGTGTTTTAAGGCGAACGACATCGCGCTCAAGCTCTTCTTCGCTCGCGCCTTCAGAGGCGGTACGGATAATCACGCCAGCTTCTTCAGGGATTAAATTCTTCAGAATTGATTTCAAACGGCTGCGCTCTTGTTCTGGAAGGCGACGGCTGATTCCGCTCATCGCTCCACCTGGAACATAAACTAAATAGCGACCGGGTAGTGAGATCTGACTTGTCAGACGTGCACCTTTTTGTCCGATTGGATCTTTAGTTACTTGCACTAATACAGGTTGGCCAGTTTTTAAAACATGCTCAATCTTACGTTGTTGCCCTTCTGCAATTCCTGCAGCATCCCAGTTAACTTCACCGGCATAAAGAACAGCGTTACGACCCTTGCCAATATCAACGAAAGCAGCTTCCATCGATGGGAGGACATTTTGAACGCGACCTAAGTAAACGTTTCCAACATAAGAAATATTGCTATTCCGGTTAACGTAATGCTCGACCATAACGTTATCTTCTAAAACAGCGATCTGTGTTCGATCACCAGTCTGACGAACTAGCATCTGGCGGTCAACATTCTCACGGCGTGCTAAATATTCTGATTCTGTAATAACTGTTCCGCGGCGGCGTGTGAAATCACGTGGGCCCCGATCATCACGATCACGACGGTCACGGTTATTACGTGAACTGCGGTCTCGATTATTGCGGGTTGGACGAGTTGCTTGTTCAGAGCGAGGTTCACGAACCTTTACAACTGTGACAACGCCATCTTCTTCAATAGTTTCACCCGGAGTGACGCCTTCACCCTTCGCACGGCGACGGCGACGGCGACGGTGTGTTGTTCCATCTCCACTTTCATCAGCTTCATCTGTTTCTAATGATTCAGCATCTAACTCTTCGCCATCTTCACCTAAAGTGTTTGAGTTTTCTTCACTGCCCGCAGCGCCAGAACGACGACGTCCACGACCACCACGGCGACGGCGACGGCGTTGGTTATTACTATCGCTATCTTCAGATGAATCATCTTCAGCTACGGCAGCAACTTTCTTTGCAGCGCTCTTCTTGGGCAGCGCTGATGCAGGTGCTTCTTGAAAAAGGGGAACAGGAACAGGCGCACTTGCCTTCTTTGCACGGGAGGGTGCTTCTTGTTCTGTTGGAATCTCTGCAACGCTTTTCTTGGCTGCACGTTTTGAAGTTTTTTCGCCTACTTCTTCAGAATCTATTGCACTTGCTGAAGATGTGTCTTTTTTAACTGCTTTGCTCGCGCGCTTGCGCGCTTTCTTTGGCTCGGGCGCCATAAAAAAATCCTCTTCTACATAAAACTCGTTTGGGTACTTCTTCTTATTCCTGCTTCACTTCAAAAACTGTCGGTTTCGCGGCGGATATATCGCGCTGAATCCTTAGTGATAAGTATCTCAGATGATGGGCAAATCACCAATTCCCCTTAAAAATAGCGCGGAATAGCTATAAATAAGTCCTTAGCGTGATCTCACATGGACGTTTTGGAGTAGTCCAAACCCGACCAGGGTCGCAAACATGCTCGATCCCCCATACGAGATAAATGGCAAAGGAACTCCAGTCATTGGCATTAGTCCCATGGTCATTCCAATATTTTCAAACATTTGAAAGACAAGCCATCCAATTACTCCGACACATACCAGTCGTCCAAATAAATCATTTGTTCGCTTGGCAATAACGAATGCCCTCCAAAAGAAAAGACCATACAAAAGCAGAATAAGTCCAGATCC
>CAIUAO010000033.1 GCA_903897155.1 uncultured Actinomycetes bacterium
GCAGTTCCTCCTGCTGCAATATGAGCCTGAGAAGGAATGCGCTCAATAAATCCTTTAATACGTCCAAGTTGGTTGGCATTGTTCACAGGCCCGTAGAGGACATCCTCGGTTGGAGCGCCTGTTGCAATATTGTTCTGAGCTTGATCAGCAAGGAGGGCTACAAACTCTTCATACACTTCTTCTTGCACCATAACTCTTGTCGCCGCCGTGCAATCTTGACCAGCGTTGAAATAACCTGCAATAGCAATACCTTCAGCAGCAGCCTTGAGATCTGCATCTGCAAAGACAACAACAGGTGCTTTGCCGCCCAGCTCAAGATGAACACGCTTCACATCTGTTGCAGCAGATTTTGCTACTTCAATACCCGCGCGAACTGATCCTGTAATGGAGACCATCGATGGAGTTTTATGCTCCACAAGCAATCTTCCAGAATCCCGATCCCCTGTGACAACGTTAAAGACGCCATCAGGTAAGAATTCAGACATGACCTCTGCCATAAACAAAGTCGAGGCAGGCGTCGTATCACTTGGCTTTAGAACAACAGTATTTCCTGCAGCAATTGCAGGAGCCCATTTCCATGTCGCCATCATCATGGGATAGTTCCATGGTGTTACCTGTGCGCATACTCCTATTGGTTCACGGCGAATAAAAGAAGTCATTCCCTTCATATACTCACCAGCAGATTTACCTTCAAGATTTCTTGCCGCTCCAGCAAAGAAGCGAATTTGATCAATCATGGGAGGAACTTCTTCAGATGATGTCAGGCCAATTGGCTTGCCTGTGTTCTCACATTCAATAGCAATGAGTTCATCAGCGCGTGACTCTAAAGCATCAGCAATCTTCAGAAGGGCGCGTTGTCTCTCTGATGGTGTTGAATCACGCCAATCAACAAAAGCGTTCTTCGCTGCCTTCATCGCAACTTCTATATCTGCAGCATCGGATACAGCTGCCGTTGCATAGCCAGCGCCAGTAGCAGGATTGATAACTTCAGAAGTTCTTCCAGATTTAGAAGGAAGTGATTGCCCGTTGATGAAGTTTTGAAGTGATTTCATGCCCATACTCTAGGCAAAAGTGAGTGAGTTTTAAAGGGTTTGGTATTTGTTATTTTCTTTTCCACAAGGGACATGCTCTTGAGATCTAGAGGGATCTCATCTCTGCCACACTCGATTTCTCATGACCCTTGATGAATTCGCTTTATATTGCTGGAGCTTCTTGCCTGTCACAAAAAAGACGATTGCCAACTATAAAGGTGCTTATAAACGAAATATTTCCCATTCACTTGGGGCTCGAGAACTGGAATCAATAACCAAGCGGGAAGTCATTAATCTGTTGGCCCCTCTAGCTGCTCCAAACTATTTTCAAACGCTGATGGCCCTTCGTGTCATCTACCGCGAGGCGCTGAGCCGAGAACTCGTCAAAGAATCTCCTGTAGCAACAATCAAAGCGCCCAAAGCCAGACCCAAGCCTCAGAAATTTCTCACGTGGGAAGAAGTCCAAGCTACTAACTTTGGAAAATATGACGGACACATCAAATTTCTCGCACTTCACGGATTACGGTGGGGTGAGGCAGTCGCCCTTAAACAAACCGATCTCTATGAAGACAAAGTCCACATCAACAAGAGTATGTACGGACCGACCAAGACTGAGTCCGGTGTCCGAGAAGTTCCATACTTTGGATATTTCACCGTATTTCCTAAAAGCCGTGTAGCTATCGCCCATGCCCTGGCAGAGCATGGCGTAACAATTCACTCCCTGCGAAAGACCTATGCCTATTTCCTAAAAACCAACGATGTCCATGTAACAACAGCCGCGAAGTTTATGGGGCACTCTGATCCAACCGTCACTCTAAAGATTTACACCCTAGTTCGAGATACCGAAATTGATGATGTGGGAATTCGGCTACGAAATACCTTGGCTAAATGACTTCAGATCACCAAAGATGGCTTCTGGTGAAAAGTAACCTGAGGTTTTCAAAAGTTAATCAATGAAGTATGTTGCTCAAAGGAGGAAAATTCATGGGAAAGAATGTAAAACTGTCAGAGTCGTTGGTCAAGCGTGCAGCTGCTATTGCTCTGCGCGACCATCGAACGATTCCACAGCAGATAGAGTTTTATTTCAATATCGCGTCCATTGCAGAAGCTAATCCTGACCTATCCTTTAAATTGATACAAGAAATATTAAAGGCCGATGCGCAGGAGGCGACCGAGGAGTATGTATTTAGTAAATGAGGGTGGTTGTAACACCAACACTTAATCAGGCATCTAAGAAAATACTCCCCAACCAATAACTATTTAGACTTTTTTAGTTATGCTGCGTAGCCAAGGCTCTAAATAATTGAATTCGAAAGTGTCGGACTCAAATAAGGTATTCATATTCTTATAAATCGTTTTGCTATCAGACCTAATTGAATATCCATTAATTCTAAGAAAAGTATCTGCTACTGCAAACGCAACCCTCTTATTCCCATCGATAAAGGGGTGGTTGACAGCCAAACTCTCAAGTAGAGCAGCTGCTTCCTCGATGATGTCTTTGTAGTAACCAGTCTGAGGTCTAAAAAGTGCAGACTCCAGTGCTCCTATATCTCTAATCCCAGTGCTGCCACCGTACTTTTTTAGGCCAATTGCGTGGAGAGCGAGAGCTTCAATAGTCGTGATGTAGTCGGTGGCATCACTCACTTAGCTAGCTGCTTATAGAGATCATCGAATTCTTCAAGGCTAAGGCTGTACGCATCCAGCACATGCTGTCTTGGGCGTTGATCTTGATGTCGTTCGAAGTACTCCGAAAGAGCATCCTCTAAGAGGGATTGGAATTGGCGGCCTTGCTCCTGAGCCAATGTGCGAGCTTTGAGGAGTAATTCAGGGTCTAATTGAGACGAGAACTTCTCGCGTGCGGTTGCCATAGTCTCTCCTTCCATCAAGATATATCTTGATGGTAGCACCTTGGGATCCCCTCTGGCAATCACTGCAGGAGGACTTCAATGGTGAGTCGGATGAGCCCTCTAGCGCACTTATAAAATTGGTTGATGGCTGATTTCCGGCCTACTCATACTCCATGAGTAGTTATTTCTACTTTTTGATCAGCTTCGGATCAAGTTGTACAGGGACTGTCGCATAATCAGACGGGCAAGTGACATACGGACCAGTTTTCGTAAACTTAATCTTTCCGTCCCCCTTCTTGACGCACAAAACTGTGTAATTCAAATCAGATGCGCCTTTAGGGTAAACAACGGCAGGAGCGCTGGGTGCTGCCCCAGGTGTAGGAGGCGTTGGAGCGCTCACATTATTTCCAAGAGTAAGAAGGAAGGCGATTAATGCAATTCCGATCGCGCTAAATATTACCGTGAGAATTACGCGCCTATTCATTCTTTTACCTTTCTGCTAATTAGCTAGGAAAATTTTACAAAAAAGTCCGAGGAAATCAATTCCGGCTTCTCATGGTTAATGAGTAGGTAGTTTTGGCTACTTTGCCTGCACTTTCTGACTTCTTTGATCCTGCAGGAGTTGAGCTTTCAAATTTGAATTATATGGATCTAAGCCGATCATCTTTTGACGGACTTGTACCGCTTCACTCCAGCTATGTTGATACTCGTAAATTCGAGCCTGAGTCTCCATGGCATCAAAGGCTCGTGGGTCAGAATCTATTGTCTTCTGAA
>CAIUAO010000034.1 GCA_903897155.1 uncultured Actinomycetes bacterium
ATCCAAACTGAGAGTCTTGGCCCAAATGAAGATGACCTCATGGCAATTGCAGATGCAGTAAGAGAAGTAGGCACTAGCCAAGTGCAATCATCCCTAGCTGAACCCAAGCAATCAGAAATTGGCCGTAGGGGGCACTTACGCGCACTACCTTCGAACTAAAGTTTCTCTCTATATGTTCACAATTGAGCAACTTGATAAAGTTATAAAAGCTTATGACGTTCGAGGGCTTGTTAGTAAAGAGATCACTCCGGAGTTTGCTTTTGTCTTAGCGACTGCCTTTGCTCGCTTTCTTCAAGAAGAGCGGGAGCCAGGAACTGTTGTAATTGGTCAAGATATGAGGCCATCATCTGAGCCTCTTGCATCAGCATTTGCAGATGGAGTCACATCACAAGGATTAGATGTGATCCGTATGGGTTTAGCATCGACAGATATGTTGTATTTCGCCTCTGGTTCATTGAATCTACCTGGAGTTATGTTTACGGCAAGTCATAATCCAGCTGCCTACAACGGTATGAAATTAGCAAAAAGTGGTGCTCGCCCAATTGGCTCTGAGTCTGGACTCAATCGAATTAAAGATCTCATGACTAAAGGTGTTCCAATTAATAGCCGTGGGATTGGACGTATTACAGAGAGAAATATGTTGCCAGAGTACGTTGATTTCTTATTAAGCCTTTTTGGCAAAAAAGAGTTCTCTGGTAAGCGTAAATTAAAAGTGGTGATTGATGCCGGTAATGGAATGGCTGGATATACAGCGCCTGCAATTATGGAGCGATTAAACGTTGAAGTAATTCCAATGTATTTCGAGTTAGATGGAAATTTTCCCAATCACGAAGCAAATCCACTTGATCCTAAAAATCTTAAAGATCTCGTTAAAGAAGTTAAGAGAAGTGGCGCAGATATAGGTCTTGCCTTCGATGGAGATGCTGATAGATGCTTTTTAGTTGATGAAAATGGAGATCTTGTTAACCCATCGACACTCACTTCCTTGATTGCAATTCGTGAGCTTAAACGTAAGCCTGAATCAAAAATTATTTATAACCTTATTTCATCTCAAGCAGTCCCTGAAATTGTTAGCGAACATGGAGGAGTGCCTATTCGTTCCAGGGTAGGACATTCATATATTAAAAAGATGATGGCAGATACCGGAGCAATATTTGGTGGGGAACATTCGGGGCATTTTTATTTTGCTGACTTTTGGAAGGCAGATTCTGGTGCCCTTGCAGCGCTTTATGCGATTGCAGAACTGTCTGCTTCAAAGAAAACACTTTCAGAATTATTGGCCCCACTCAATCGATATGTTTCAAGCGGAGAGGTCAACACCAAAGTATCTGACCCTCAAGATGCCGTCGATTTTGTTAAAGAGTCCTTCAAGCAAGATTATGCAATTGATGAGCTCGATGGAGTGACTGTGACCGGCCCTGACTGGTGGTTTAACGTGAGGCCATCTAATACCGAGCCACTACTTCGCCTTAACGTTGAGGCGAAAACCCCTGAGCGCATGAAGCAAGTCAGGGATCAGGTCCTTGCTCTTTTCAGGTAATCTTGCGCCATACCTAGAGGCCATCAGATTTAATAAGGGAGCGCTTGTGTCAGTTGAAACAAAAGTTGGACATGATATTGCTAATGCATCATTAGCTGCTGAAGGAAAGAAGCGCATTGAATGGGCAGAACGCAATATGCCCGTGTTGGCACAAATTAAAGATCGTTTTGAAAAAGAAAAGCCATTCACAGGTATTCGTATTGCCGCCTGTATGCATGTAACTACAGAGACTGCCAATCTTATGCGCGCACTAAAAGCTGGTGGAGCAGAACTTGCGCTTTGCGCATCAAATCCTCTCTCAACACAAGATGACACGGCTGCTGCGCTCGTCCATGAAT
>CAIUAO010000035.1 GCA_903897155.1 uncultured Actinomycetes bacterium
TATTTGTTATTCCAGCAATCATTGTTGGTCATTCTTTGTCTTGGCCAATTCGCATACTTCTCTTTTTATTTACTTTTATCGCTTCATCGCTATCTGAAAAGTTTATTGAAAAGCCTTTCAAAGCAGGATTCCTTACCTATTTAATTCCTAGGCGCACTTTTCATATCATGATCATTTCAATGGTCTTAATCATTACATCGGCGTTTACATTCCGCTATGAATCTTTACATGGGTTCAAGCCATTCAGATTATTTACTTCATCTTCAGCCCAACTGCCAGCAGTACAAAGTGGTATTAGGCCTATGACAATTGACCATCCTGTTCCAAAGAACTTGCGACCTAGCCTATTTAAGGCAAAATCTGATAGATCTATTAACTATGTAGACCACTGCCACACCCAGCTAAATATGCCAGCTTCAACTGCTCGATGTTTATATGGAGATTTAGCATCTAATAGAACAATAGTGCTTTTTGGTGATAGTCATGCGCTGGCATGGTTCCCCGCTGTAAATAAGATCGCAAAACTTAACCATTGGAAGCTCTACTCTCAAACAATGTCCTCATGTGGTCCAGCAGATATACCTGCTTGGAGCCCATCCACTAATTCACTCATGCAAAATTGTCCAATCTGGAGAAATGCCGCAATTAAGAAAATTATTGCTTCACATCCTTTATTTGTATTAATAGGAGGAACGCGAGGATTTGAAACCCTTAATTCTCAAGGAGCAGTTGCAAGTGCACCAGAAAATCATTTGATATGGGAGGCTGGTGTAAAGCGCAATATAGATAAATTTAAATCAGCAGGCATAAAGGTAGTTATGCTTTCAGATGTTCCAGTTGCAAATGGCGACCCAGTTGTTTGCCTCTCAGCTCATCCAGATAGTTCTATCGCCTGCGCTAACCCTGTTTCTAAGGCAATCGATATTGGGTGGCTTGAAACAGAACGCAAAGTTGCAAAAGATGAAGGGATAGCACTCATCGAAGCTCAGATGTGGGTCTGTCCAACTGAGCCCTGTCCCGTCATAATTAAAAACACCCTTGTTTACTATGACCCCGGGCATATGACAGCTACATTCTCAGCATCGCTCTCATCTAAGTTAAACGCCGCGATTAAGAAAGCAATTGCATAATTCCTTAGAAAAAACCCTTGCGCGAATACAAATAAAGGGGAATCATCTTGCCAAGCGGCAGGACAAAGGAGTTCGATATGAAAGTCCAATCTTTAGTCACCGGTAAGCGTGTGCACACAATTACTGCAGATTCAACCATAAATGACCTTGTTCAAAAATTGTCTGCACTCAAAGTTGGTGCACTAGTTGTTTCCCCTGATGGCAAAAGAATCGATGGCATTGTCTCTGAAAGAGACGTGGTTGCTGCAATGCCTGTTCATTTTCACGAGCTAGATAAATTACATGTCAGGGATATCATGACAGCAAATGTCACAACAGCCAGTGCTGAAAACCAAGTTATAGAACTGATGAATTTAATGACTGATAAACGTATTCGCCATATTCCGATTGTGGATGAATCTGGTTTTCTAGTCTCTATTATTTCAATCGGAGATATAGTCAAAGCTCATGTGGGTGAAATTGATGCTGAGCGCAACGCGCTTATTGACTACGTTCAAAACCCCCGTTAAAAGTAAAAAGACCCCGAAACTAATCGGGGTCTTTTTCTAGACTATTTAGTCAGTTGGGTTTCCAGCAGATTTGGCAAGTGCGGTAAGAACACGATATCCGATAACAGCAAACAGAGTTCCGTTTACGATTCCAGTAAAAGTGTAGCTTCCGCGAGTCCATGACATGTCTGCAGTTCCGATGATGAGTGTTGTTGCAACGACAATGAGATTGGTCGAAATTGAGAAGTTCACTCGGTTTTCTATCCAAATCTTTGCGCCAAGAACAGCAATCATTCCGTAGAGAACAACACCAACTCCACCAAGAACACCTACAGGTGTTGCGCTCAGAATTGCTCCAAACTTTGGTGATAGGGAGAGCAGGATCGCTCCTGCAGCAGCAACCCAATAGGCAGCCGTTGAATAAATCTTTGTGGCAGCCATTGTTCCAATGTTTTCAGCATAGGTTGTTGTTCCTGAACCGCCGCCAACACCAGCAAGTGTTGTTGCTACGCCGTCAGCAAAGAGTGCCTTGCCGATTTGATCATCCAAATTTCTACCGGTCATTGCTGACACAGCTTTAATGTGGCCAACGTTCTCTGCCATAAGAACAAGTACTACTGGCAAAAAGAGAACAATTGCGCTCATTTTGAATGATGGGCTTGTGAAGTGTGGCATTGCAACCCACTTCGCTGCTTTAAACGTATCAAATTTCACATCGCCGTGCATAATTCCAAATACATATCCCACAACGACTCCACCGAAGATACTAATTCGATTGATGAAGCCCTTTGTGACTGCTCCGATGAGTGCAACTGCAACAAGAGTCACTATTGCAACTAATGGGCCTTTTTGGAAATTGCCTTTTGCTGCGCCAGCCAAGTTAAGACCAATGATCATGACAATTGATCCAGTAACTACTGGTGGGAGTAGCCAGTTAACCCATCCGATACCAAATTGGTTCACGATTAAGCCAACCACCGCAAGTAATACACCTGTTGCTACAACCCCGCCAAGTGCTACTGCCATTCCACCCTTAGTGACGGCGGCTGCAATAGGAGCTAAGAAGGCAAATGATGAACCCAAATAACTTGGGAGTTTATTTCGAGTAATTAATAGGAAGAGTGCGGTTCCGATACCTGAGAAGAACAAGGTAGTCGTTGGTGGCAATCCAGTAAGGATTGGGACTAAAAATGTTGCGCCAAACATTGCAACAATATGTTGGATACCAATTCCAATGGTTCTAGGCCATGTGAGTCGTTCTTCAGGCAGTACAACTTCTCCTGCCTTGATCGATGATCCGCTTCCATGAAGTGTCCAAGAGAATAGCGACATTGATTTCCCTTCAATTGACTTACGGGGAAGCCGGTGGGGAATGCATGTCTAGATTACGCCTGGTTAAACACTTTAAAAGTAAGGTCACACATGACGACACGCGGGAATACCGGCAATTCACCTTTTTTTTTCATGGAATTAGAGCGTTAAATCAGACCTTCAAGTAGCGACGCAGTGTCCATATAGATGCGAGTGCTGATACAAAAAGTCCAACTCCAAGCAATGATGCTGATGCCACCCAAACATCAGACCATAAAAAGAAACGAGTGAAGGTAAGTAATGGTGCAACCCGTGAGTCAACGAGAGCTTTAAATCCTGCTAAAAATCCAGTTGATATAACCCATCCAATAACGGCTGACATCAGGCCTTCAAGTAGGAAGGGAAGTTGAATTGAAAATGATGAAGCCCCAACAAGCTTCATAACTCCTGTTTCACGGCGTCTATTAAATGCTGCTAAACGTAAGGTATTGCTAATCAATAACGCAGCTGTCAAAACAGATGCGACACCAATGAGTAGAGCGCCATCGCGGAGTACTCCAAGTAATTTAAAAAATTTATCAAGGATTGTTCTTTGATCTTGTACGGTGTCTACACCTGGACGACCAGAAAACGCACTTTGAATGACTGGATACTGGGTGGGATCTTTTAGTTTGACGCGAAAACTTTCTGGTAGCTGACTAGCTGTTACATTTTGAGCTAAAGCTGAGCCTTTAAATTGCTCCTGAAAATGTTGATATGCGGTGGCCTGTGATTCATAAAAAACATTTTGGACAACTGGCAGCCCTTGTAAATCTTTTTGAATTGAAGCACGCTGAGCATCTGTTACTGCCCCGCCCGAACAAGAAGATGACTCAGAGAGCGCTCCGCATAAAAATACAGATACTTCAATTTTGTCATACCAATAATCTTTCATCACACGTACTTGTGAGTTAGCAAGAAAGCCAACACCAAGGAGCGTCAAAGAAATTGCAACAGTAATTACTACTGCAAAGGTCATCGTTAGATTACGGCGCAGACCAATTCGGACTTCACTAAATACAAAACTCGCGCGCATGGATTTAGCCTAACCTGTATACCCGTAAACACCGCGAACCTGATCGCGAGCAACGTGTCCTGAATCTAGTTCTATAACTCTTTTTCGCATTTGGTCCACAATTCCAGCATCGTGGGTTGCCATTACAACTGTTGTGCCGTCACGATTAATCCGATCTAGAAGCTTCATAATTCCCACACTTGTTGCAGGATCTAGATTTCCTGTGGGCTCATCAGCGATCAAAATCATTGGTCTGCTGACATATGCACGGGCGATTGCCACACGCTGCTGCTCGCCACCTGAAAGCTCACTCGGTTTACGATCAGCCTTTTCTTCAAGCCCAACTAGCTCTAATACTTCTGGCACTTCGCGATTAATTTCTTTTTGAGAAAATCCAAGAACGTGGAGTGTAAACGCAACGTTTTCAAAGACAGTTTTATTCGGTAACAGGCGAAAATCTTGGAAAACTGTTCCTACTTGGCGTCGCAACTCTGGAACTTTATGGTCAGCTAATGTGCCGAGTTCTTTTCCCGCGACAACTATATTGCCGGCAGTTGGTTGCTCTTCCCGCAGCACAAGCCTTAAGAAGGTTGATTTACCTGAGCCAGAGAGCCCGACCAAGAAGACAAACTCTCCTTTGGTGATCTCAATGCTCACGCGGTCAAGAGCCGCATGGTCCTGCTTGGGATACATCTTCGTTACGTTTTCAAACTTAATCACTCACGTAGTTTAGTAAGTGAAAGGAAGAATCTTGGGAAATTCAAGCAACCTTGCCTGTGAATATCTGCATACGCCGCCGCCTGATACGCCTAAAAGTATTTAGTTTCGGCTCATTCTCCAGCGAATCCCAGCCTCAATGAATCCATCAAGGTCACCATCTAGCACTGCCGCTGGATTGCCCACTTCATAATCTGTTCGAAGATCCTTGACCATTTGATAAGGCGCAAGTACATATGAGCGCATCTGATTACCCCAAGACCCACTGTTGTCGCCCTTGAGAGCATCAATTCGTGCCCGCTCTTCTTGTCTGCGCCTTTCAAGTAGCTTCGATTGTAAAACAGCCATTGCAGTTGCTTTATTTTGAATCTGAGAACGTTCGTTTTGGCATGAAACAACGATTCCTGTTGCTATGTGAGTAATTCTTACCGCTGAATCAGTTGTGTTAACACCCTGGCCACCTGGTCCTGATGAACGATATACATCAACTCGAATTTCTTTTTCATCAATATCTATATGGTCGGATTGCTCTACCACTGGAACAACTTCAACACCTGCAAATGAAGTATGTCTACGGCTTTGGCTATCAAAAGGTGAAATGCGAACTAGGCGATGAGTTCCTTGCTCAACTGAAAGTGTTCCATAAGCATAAGGAGCGCTCACGCGGAAAGTTGTTGATTTAATTCCGGCTTCCTCGGCATAGGAAGTCTCGAGCACATCCACTTTGTAGATATGTCTTTCGCAATAGCGTAAGTACATACGCATAAGCATTTCAGCCCAATCAGCTGCTTCAACCCCACCTGCTTCGGAACGGATTGTGACTAGCGCGTCCCGTTCATCGTATTCACCGCTTAGCAATGTGTGAACTTCTAGATCCCTAATTGCTTTTGTTACATCATCAAGTTCATTGCCAGCATCAGTAATTGCTTTAGAATCTTTTTCATTTTGAGCAAGTTCAAGGAGTATGGGAACATCTTCAAGTCGACGTCGAATTGAAGTCACTCTATTAAGAGTCGATTGAACACGCGAGAGTTTGCTTGTTACTACCTGAGCTTTTTCAGGATCATCCCAAAGATTAGGAGCACTGGCTTCTGCTTCAAGAGACTCTGCATCTGCATGCAATTTAGGGAGGTTTAAGACCTTCTCAATGCTAACTAGGGTCGCGTCAAGAGCCTTAACCTCTTGTAAGTACTCGCGAGCTGCCATGAGAGAAGACTAACGTCTAACGGGAGCCACCAATAATTGAAGTGGCACCTATAGTGGAATGAATTTCATTAGATGCGTAGCCAATTCCGAGAGGAAGTGCAATCAAAGGTGGAATGGTTGCCATAATAGTTGCCTCTACCTGGTCACTGGCACAGCTCCAAGACACCATAGAAATTCCTGAACTTCGAAGCCTGGAAACAGAAATTTCATTCTGAAAATATATTTCTGCAGTGCTGCAATCAAGTGGAACACGGAAGCTAGATCCATCTGGATTATTACTATCAAGCGTGCGATCCCCAGAGTAATAGCGAGATAGTGAAATAGCATGTGCTGCTTTGGTAATTGCTACATCACCAA
>CAIUAO010000036.1 GCA_903897155.1 uncultured Actinomycetes bacterium
CTCTGAGTATTCAGACATATCAAGCTGGATAAGTGCATCTTGATCACCAAATAAGAATGCTGCAAGTGTGCGAGAAAGTTCAGTCTTTCCAACACCAGAAGGGCCAGCGAAGATAAATGATCCGCCTGGACGCTTTGGATCTTTAAGACCTGCACGCGTACGACGAATTGCTTGTGACAGAGCTTTGATCGCTTGGTTTTGTCCAATAACACGTTTGTGCAGTTCGTCTTCCATGCGAAGTAAGCGTGCTGTCTCTTCTTCAGTTAACTTGAATACTGGAATACCAGTTGAATTCGAAAGAACTTCAGCAATGAGCTCTTCGTCTACTTCAGCAACGACATCTAGGTCGCCAGCCTTCCACGACTTTTCGCGTTCAGCTTTTTCGTTAATAAGTGACTTTTCCTTGTCACGAAGTGATGCAGCCTTTTCGAAATCCTGGCCATCAATGGCAGATTCCTTCTCTTTACGAGCAGCAGCAATCTTGTCATCAAATTCACGAAGCTCAGGTGGCGCAGTCATCCGACGGATGCGCAAGCGTGAACCAGCCTCATCAATAAGATCAATTGCCTTATCTGGCAAGAATCGATCTGCTACATAACGATCTGCAAGTGTGGCAGCAGAAACAAGTGCTGCATCTGTAATTGAAACCTTATGGTGAGACTCGTAACGATCACGAAGTCCCTTAAGAATCTCAATTGTGTGAGGCAATGATGGCTCAGCAACCTGGATAGGTTGGAAGCGACGCTCAAGAGCAGCATCCTTCTCAAGGTGCTTGCGATATTCATCAAGAGTAGTTGCGCCAATTGTCTGGAGTTCACCGCGAGCAAGCATTGGCTTCAAGATGCTGGCAGCATCAATAGCGCCTTCTGCCGCTCCCGCTCCAACAAGCGTATGAATCTCATCGATAAAAAGAACAATATCTCCGCGCGTACGGATTTCCTTGAGTACCTTCTTTAAACGCTCTTCAAAATCTCCACGGTAACGGCTACCTGCAACAAGTGCTCCAAGGTCTAGTGAGTAAAGCTGCTTATCGCGAAGTGTTTCAGGAATATCACCTTTAACAATCGCTTGGGCTAATCCCTCAACAATCGCTGTTTTACCAACACCAGGTTCCCCAATTAGAACTGGGTTGTTCTTTGTGCGACGTGAAAGAACTTGCATTACACGTTCAATTTCTTTTTCACGGCCAATAACTGGATCAAGCTTTCCTTCGCGGGCAGCTTGTGTCAGGTTACGACCAAATTGATCAAGAACTAATGATGTTGAAGGAGTTCCTTCTGCTGGACCACCAGAGGCAACTGCTTCTTTTCCTTGATATCCAGAAAGCAACTGAATAACTTGTTGGCGAACACGATTGAGATCCGCGCCCAATTTAACAAGAACTTGAGCAGCGACACCTTCACCTTCACGAATAAGGCCAAGGAGAATATGTTCTGTTCCAATGTAATTATGTCCAAGCTGAAGTGCCTCACGAAGTGAGAGTTCCAAAACTTTTTTAGCACGTGGTGTAAATGGAATATGACCAGATGGCGCTTGTTGACCTTGACCAATAATTTCTTCAACTTGAGAACGTACTGCTTCAAGTGAGATACCAAGAGCTTCGAGTGCTTTTGCAGCTACTCCTTCACCTTCGTGGATAAGTCCAAGAAGAATGTGTTCAGTACCGATGTAGTTGTGATTGAGCATGCGGGCTTCTTCTTGCGCCAGCACAACAACTCGGCGAGCTCGATCAGTAAACCGCTCGAACATCAGGCACCTCTTCCTTAGGCTTTATTCTCTAGGTCTAGCCTACCCATAACGCTTAATGTGCTCTATTTATGCCCGCATCTGGCTTAAAAAACGGGGAAATCTGGGAAAAATTAAAGTATTCGTAACATTCGGGTATTTCCCAGGGTATTTGGCTTTACCCGCTCCAAATCCAGGAATTCAGCGACTCCTTCATCATAAGAACGAAGCAACTGCTGATAAACGTCTGGGGAAACGGGGGTTCCCTCAATAATTTCAAACCCGTTACGCGAAAAGAAATCAATTTCAAAAGTTAGGCAATAAATTCTGGCAACGCCTATTTCTTTTGCCTTTTCCACAATTTTTTCAATGATCGCGTTTCCTACGCCTTTACCACGCATTTTGTCTAAAACCGCAACGGTACGAACTTCCGCTAAATCTTCCCACAGCACATGCAGCGCTCCACAGCCAACAATTTCACCTTCTAATTCCGCAACTGTGAATTCTTGAACTGTTTCATAAAGTGTCACAGTTTCTTTTGAAAGCAAGCGTCCTCCGCTGACATTTGCATCAACAATCTGCCTGATTGCTTTAATGTCTGAAGTCTTTGCAGGACGGATCTGAACCGTCATGACTCCTCCGGCTTAACTAGAGGGAACAGAATTGTTTCGCGGATTCCAAGACCAGTAAGGGCCATGAGCAAACGGTCAACACCCATGCCCATCCCTCCCATTGGAGGAACTCCATATTCCATCGCTCTTAAGAAATCTTCATCAAGGCTCATTGCTTCAACATCGCCCTTGGCACCAAGCGATGCTTGTTCAATTAAACGCTCGCGTTGAATCACAGGATCAATAAGTTCTGAATACCCGGTTGCTAATTCAAAGCCTTCAACATAAAGATCCCACTTTTCAACCAGACCAGGAATTGTGCGATGCGCTCGAACAAGTGGGGATGTGTCCACTGGATAGCCTTTAACAAAGATAGGTTCGATCAACTTGCCTTCCGTGACATGCTCAAAAATTTCTTCTGCGAGTTTGCCTGTAACCCACTTTGGATCAACCTTTATCCCTAATTTTTCAGCAATTTTCTTCAAATCCGCATGCGATGTTTGTGGGGTAACACTCTCCCCAACTCCCTCAGAAATAAGATCAAATAGATTTGCTTCACGCCACTTTCCACCGAGGTTTACCTCTCGGCCATCATGATGGCGAGCTACATGAGAACCAAAGACAGCTTGCGCTGCTTCTTGGACTAAATCTTGTGTGAGTTTTGCAATTGAATCCCAGTCGCCATATGCCTGGTAGCTCTCGATCATTGCAAACTCAGGTGAGTGGCTTGAGTCAGCACCTTCATTTCGGAAGTTGCGGTTAATCTCAAAAACGCGCTCGATTCCACCGACAACACAACGCTTCAAAAATAACTCGGGCGCAATTCGCAGAAATAGATCCATGTCATATGCGTTACTTCGTGTTTTAAATGGGCGAGCTGTCGCTCCACCATGCATGACTTGAAGCATAGGTGTTTCAACTTCAATGAAATCTCTTCTAGAGAAAGAATCACGTAAGGACTTCATAACCTCTGGGCGTAATCGAGCGTTACTCCGTGCTTCTGGTCGCACAATAAGATCTACATACCTCATACGAACACGTGTTTCCTCCGATAGAGGTTTGTGATCAACAGGAAGTGGTCGAAGAGATTTTGCGGCAAGTTGCCACGATGAAGCCAAGATAGATAGTTCCCCACGCTTTGAGGTAATGATCTCACCTGTAACACTCACCAAATCACCTAAATCAATATCACTCTTCCACAATTCAAGTGACTCTTCTCCGACTTTATCGAGTGAGAACATCGCTTGAAGTTCAGTGCCATCTCCTTCACGCAGCGTTGCAAAACATAACTTTCCAGTGTCGCGTTTGAAAATGACTCTGCCAGATAAACTTTCTGTAATTCCGGTGGCAACATCGACAGCAAGCCCATCGTGCTTTGTGCGAATTTCTTTAAGGCTTGCAGTGCGAGCAACTTCTACGGGGTATGCCTCATCTCCACGAGCCAAAATTGCTAAACGCTTTTCACGCCGAATTCGCAGTTGCTCGGGTAGGTCATCCTCAGGAATCTGATCACTCATAATTAGGTAACCCTATCGTGCTCGTTATTGCCTATTGCGATCAAAAACCATGGCAAGGCCAAGCAGAGTTAGATCTGGTTCATGTTCATCGATCGTTTCAGCAATGCCTATGACCAATGGAGCTAGCCCACCTGTGGCTATCACTGTTGTTGGACCAGCGTCCGGATAGAGAACTTCGAGTTCCTCGATTATCCGATTAACCAAACCATCAACTTGACCAGCAAAACCATAAATAGTGCCTGACTGAAGCGCTTCTACAGTGTTCTTTCCAATAACAGATTTCGGCTTCACTAGCTCAACTTTACGTAATTGAGCAGCTCGAGCGGCAAGTGCTTCTACTGATATCTCAATGCCAGGGGCAAGTGCTCCTCCAAGAAATTCACCTTTAGGTGAAACAACATCAAGATTTGTTGAAGTACCAAAATCAACAACAATGCATGGTCCGTGTGAACCAAACAAAGTATGAGCTGCAAGAGTATTCACAATACGATCAGCCCCAATTTCTTTAGGGTTATCAACAAGTAGTGGAACACCAGTCTTAATTCCTGGTTCAACAATTGTTACCGGAATATGCTCGAAATAAGTCTTAATCATCTGACGGATTTCTCGCAATACTGCAGGAACAGTTGAGCAGACCGATAAACCATCGACTTCATGTCCTTCAATCAATGACCGATACTGCAACCACAACTCATCTGCTGTATCCCGAGGATCAGTTTTTACGCGCCAGGAACGTGTTAGCTTGTCATCGCTAAAAAGTCCTAGGACTGTATTTGTGTTCCCCACATCGATTGCTAATAACATCTATATCTCCATTCTTAGGTCTAAACCGATATCAAGTGCTTGTGCTGAGTGGGTAATAGCTCCCACTGCTAAGTAATCAACTCCAGTTTGTGCATATGCCAAAGCGTTATCAAGTGAAAGTCCACCTGATGCTTCTAATTTAGTTTTACCCTGAGTTATAGCAACAGCCTCTTTACATTGGGCAACACTCATATTATCTAGTAGCACCAGATCTGGATTTTGTGTAAGAATTAAACGCAATTGCTCCAAAGTATCAACTTCAACTTCGATAAGAGTGTTTGGGTATTGTGACTTCACCGCTTTGAATGCTTCAAGTACTCCCCCGGCAGCAAGAATATGATTATCTTTAATAAGTACAGATTCAGATAGTGACATTCGGTGATTTTCCCCGCCACCCATTCGCACGGCTTCTTTTTCCAACTCACGCCAGCCTGGGGTTGTCTTACGTGTATCTCGGATGATGCAATTTGTTCCGGATACCGCATCGACCCAACGCCTAGTTAATGTTGCAATACCACTCATATGGGTCAGGAAGTTAAGGGCAGTGCGCTCTGCAAGCAGTAATGCTCGCGTATTACCTCGAGCTTCTAAAATTACTGTTCCAGATACTGTTTCATGTGCACATGTAACTGGTGCCTCAATATCAGTAATTCCTAAATACTTTAAAACTTCTACAGCAGCGGGAATTCCAGCAATGACACCTGTTTGTCTATTTACAAACTGAGCTACCGAAAGTTGATCTTCAGGAATAGTGGCATGGCTAGTGATATCAATGCCACCAGCTAGATCTTCAGCAATCGCTCTGTCTATGAGAAATTTCAATCCATCATTCATGATTGAACTGCTTCCGTTGTCGTTGACCATGCTCCGTCAATATCTAAGTGCTCCACGATACGAGACTGCCATTTAATGTCAATAACTGGGAAATCACTGCGCCAATGCGATCCGCGAGATTCAGTGCGAGCAAGAGCTGACCTCACGATCGCTGTTGCTAGAAAATAAAGATTTGAAACTTCCCATGAATTTATATCCGCAATTTTAGTCTTCCGTTTACTCAGTTCTTCTAACGTCAGAAGTGTTCCAGCCAAACTTTTCTCAGAGCGCATAACGCCTGCTCCTTCACTCATGGCAAGCTGAAGAGGAATTCTGATTGCTGGATCTAGAAGAATTGTTTCTTCTTTTTCATTTACAAGTGAGTCATGCTGCTCTGGTAGATGTTTGGCAATATGTTCTGCAATACGCGCACCAAAGACTAATCCTTCTAATAGCGAGTTAGATGCCAGGCGATTGGCACCATGTGCACCAGTGCAAGCGCTTTCTCCACATACATAAAGTCCTTTGATTGTGCTTTCTCCGTTGAGGTCAACTAAAACACCCCCTGATGAATAATGAGAGGCAGGCGCAACTGGAATTAATTGCTTTGTGGGATCAATTCCATTTTCAAGGCACGATGCATAGATAGTTGGAAAGCGGCCCTTGAAGTCTTTAATAGCTGTTGCATCGAGCCAAACATGTGGAACATTTGCCTCTTTCATCTGTGTAAATATTTCTTTAGCAACTATGTCGCGTGGAGCAAGGTCCGCTTGCTCATGCTTACCCTGCATAAAGTGTTCACCTTTATGGTTAAGCAGAATTGCTCCTTCACCACGAACTGCTTCACTAATAAGTGGTTGCTGTCCACCCAAACTCATATCTCTCCACAATACGGTTGGATGAAATTGAATAAACTCAACATCGGCAACATCGGCACCAGCACGAAGGGCCATTGCAACACCATCACCTGTAGATACAGCAGGATTTGTTGTTTGAGAATAAACCTGACCCAAACCACCTGTTGCAATCACTACGGCTCTTGCAAGTGCTTGCCCAACTCCATCTCTAGAACCTTCACCGATAACGTGAACAGTCACACCACATACTTCACCTGATTTAGATTTAAGAGCATCAATGACAAGTGCGTGCTCGATAATTTCAATTCCTTCATCATTTTGAACCGCTGCAAGTAGCGCCCGTGATACTTCGGCGCCGGTTGCATCCCCGCCGGCATGCAAAATTCTATTTCTGTGATGCCCACCTTCGCGTGTCAGTGCAATTTCACCACTTTCGGCTTTATCAAAAACTGCGCCTCGGGCAATTAACTTACGCACCGCTTCTGGCCCTTCAGTGACTAAAACATTTACTGCATCTAGGTCACATAAACCTGCACCCGCGATAAGAGTGTCACTTTTGTGTTGGTCTGGTGTATCTCCTGGACCAAGTGCGGCAGCAATGCCGCCTTGTGCCCATTTCGTAGAGCCTTCATCAATATTTGCTTTTGTTACAAGTAGGACTGAGAGATTAGCTGCTCGTGCGTTAAGCGCTGTTGTTAATCCGGCTACTCCAGAACCAATTACAATGACATCTGCGCGCACGGTCCAACCAGGTTTGCCGGTAAATAACTTCATGAGCCCGCCGCCATCCCCATATTGTCGAGCAAACGGACCCCATCTATCCACCCAGCAACAATTGCTCTTGGATTAAGCGTGGAA
>CAIUAO010000037.1 GCA_903897155.1 uncultured Actinomycetes bacterium
GGAGTGACCTTGGAAACGGTTTTGAATATTCCAATCCGTCTGTCCATGGCGCCAAAGAACTATGCGGGCAGACTCAGGCATAAATTAGCGCGCTTCTACGATTTCAAGTGCAATACGAGGGCAGTCATTCCATAAGCGATCAAGCATGTAGTAACTACGAAGCTCTTCACTTTGGATATGAACAACGAGGTCGCTGTAATCAAGTAAGACCCACTGGCCTTTTCCTTCACGGCGAATTGGCTTCTCACCGATCAGCCCAAGCTTTTCATAGACCTCATCAGCGATTGCTTCAACCTGACGCTCGTTACTAGCAGTTGCAATAAGAAAGACTTCAGATAAGAGCATCTGATCTGTCATATCTAAAGCGATGACATCTACGCCAAGTTTTTCAGAAATTGCAGTTGCCGCTAATTGCGTGAGCTTCTTAACGCTCTCACTTGCTGCCATATAAGCCACGCTCCTTGATATATTCCAACACTGAATCGGAAATGTATGCAGATACATCGGCGCCTGACTCAATGAGCTCACGCACCTTCGTTGCAGAAATATCTAGTGCGTCAATCTCAACTTCTTTAAATCCAGAAGTATTAGCCGATTCCCCAGGCCTTCTCACAACAAGTACCTCGACGACCTTCTTGAGTGCATCAACTCTGTGCCACTTATCAAAACCTGCCGCAGCATCTGATCCAAGAATGAGCGTAAATGTATCGCTTGGAAAAAAGGGTTTAAGTTGTCCAATAGTGTCGATCGCATATGTTGGACCCTCACGTCTTACCTCTAAATCAGTAAGAACTGTTTTTTCTTGTACTGCGCTTGGTAGATCATCAAGTGCGCGAGTACACATCTCTATACGGTCAAAACCATTTGCAGCTGGAGCGTGATCTCGCATGTATGGATTTCCAGCTGGCATAACCATGATGGAATCAAAGTCTTTGGAGAGTGATTCAATGATGTGCAGATGGCCTCTATGTATTGGGTCGAAGGTTCCGCCCAATATTCCAACTTGTGCGATGGTATTAGTCCCGGTCTAGGCGAAGGACAAGAAAGAGAAGAAATGAAAGAACACCAAAAGCAAATAGACCAAAGAAAACTGGCGATGCTGGCTCATGGCGCACGATAGTGCCGGCTTCTTTCAAGAAAATTGATGTGAACATGGCGCTACTTTAACGCATCCGGGCCGCTAGCAAGTAACACCTTAAATTGTGCCTCATTTAATATTTTCACACCCAGCTCTTCTGCCTTTTTGGCTTTTGAACCAGCTTCACTACCCACCACAACAAAATCAGTCTTCTTAGATACAGAGCCTGCACTCTTTCCGCCATGCAAGACAATCACTTCATCGACCCCATCGCGGGTGAAGCTCTCCAGAGAACCGGTAACGACAAGTGTGAGCCCTGCAAGGGTTTGAGGGTTTTCATTGATGAAAGTTTCCTCAAGTTGCACGCCTGCTTTCTTCCACTTTTTGATAATTGTTTTATGCCAATCAATTTCAAACCATTCAATAACCGATTCGGCAATAATGCCGCCCACCCCGTCAACTGCAGAGAGTTCTTCTAGTGAGGCAGCGGAGATTGCATCGATTGATCCAAATGCTTTAGCCAAACTTTGCGCCGCAGTTGGACCGACGTGACGAATAGATAAGGCAACGATGATGCGCCAGAGCGGTCTGGCCTTTGCGATTTCAAGGGCAGTAATGAGCTTTTCAGCATTCTTGCCAGCACCACCATCTTTTTTGGTGAAGAACTCTGACTTTCCTAAATCTTTCTCACTCAGCCCAAAGAGATCACCTTCATCTTCCACAAGCTTGCTATCAAGGAGCGCTGATGCCGCTTCATAACCCAAGACATCAATATCAAGCGCGGATCTAGACCCGATGTAATAAAGACGTTCACGAAGTTGAGCAGGACAACTCTGCGTATTTGGACAACGAATATCAACATCACCTTCGCTCATTGCGCGCAGTTTACTTCCGCAATCCGGGCACTTTGTCGGCATGACAAACGCCTTCTCACTTCCATTTCGCTTTTCAATAACAGGACCTACTACTTCAGGGATGACATCACCAGCTTTGCGAATAATGACGGTGTCGCCAATCAATATCCCTTTGCGGATTACCTCTTCTTGGTTATGAAGGGTTGCATTGCTCACCGTTGAACCAGCCACAAGAACAGGCTCCATGAATGCAAATGGTGTTACGCGCCCTGTGCGGCCAACGCTGACTTTAATATCGAGTAGCTTTGTTGTTACTTCCTCTGGTGGATATTTAAATGCAATAGCCCATTTTGGTGCGCGCGATGTGAAACCAAGCTGCTCTTGAATGTTGATCTCATTGACCTTGATGACTGCGCCATCAATCTCGTGCTCAACATCGTGGCGATGCTCACCGTAGTAATTAACAAAATCTAAAACTTCCGCGCGGGTCTTCACCACTTTTGTTCGCGTACTAGTTGGCAGACCCCATGATGCAAGTAACTCGTAAGCATTTGATTGAGAATCAAAAGATGCCCCTTCACATGCACCGATTCCATGCACAACCATAGATAAAGGTCTGCTTGCAGTTACGCGGGGATCTTTCTGGCGAAGTGAACCAGCAGCAGCATTGCGAGGGTTAGCAAAAGAACTCTTACCATCTGAAGCAAGTGCGGCATTGAATTCATTAAAGGCTTTTGTGGGAAAGAAAACTTCACCACGAACTTCCAATAGCGTGGGGTAACTAGAGCCCTTGAGCTGGTGCGGGATAGCGCTAATAGTCTTGATGTTTAACGTGACATCTTCTCCCGTTACTCCATTACCGCGAGTAAGTGCCTGAGTAAGAACACCATCTTTATAGAGGAGATTGATGGCAAGGCCATCTACCTTTACTTCACAGAGCCATGTGTTCTTTACATCTGACTTTTCAATGCGATCAAACCAAGTATCTAGCTCTTCTGAACCAAATACATTGTCTAGGCTCATCATCTTCTCGATGTGATCGCGCTGTTGGAATTCTGTAGCAAATCCCCCGCCGATTGCGGCGGTAGGTGAATCAGCAGTTTTGTATTGTGGGTGCTTCTTCTCTAGAGCCTCAAGTTCTTTGAGTAAGACATCAAATTCACTATCGCTAATGATCGGTTTATCTAAGACGTAATAGCGAAATTGATGGTCGCGGATTACCGTGGCCAGCTGGTCAATTTTCTCCGCAATTTCAGAGGACATAAGGAAAAATTACTCCGTAGCACTGACAGTTGCTGAGCCAACAACACGGTCACCATCAAAAATAACTAAACCTTGCCCAGTGGCAAGACCAAGAAGAGGCTCATCAAGGATCGCAGTTATAGATGTATCGGTAGCGATATAGGAACAAGCAAGAGCAGCGCCATGGGCGCGTATCTGCGCAAAACCTCTGATGGAGATATCAAATACTGGCGGTCTGCCACACCAGATCGGTTTCTCTCCAACAATTGTGCTCACTGCAAGTAAATCTTTAGTTCCCACAACAACTGTGTTTGATTTTGGTTCAATCTTTAATACATAGCGAGGAACGCCGCCTTCAGCTGGAACGCTCAATCCAAGACCACGGCGTTGACCGATTGTGTATGTGTAAGCACCTTGGTGCTCTCCTACTTTATTTCCCTCTTGATCAACGATCGGGCCACTCTCACCACCTAAACGATCACGAAGCCATCCTGCATTATTTCCTGAAGGAATAAAGCAGATGTCATGTGAATCAGGCTTATTAGCGACATAGAGCCCGCGCGCCTTTGCTTCTTTGCGCACATCTTCTTTCTTTGTATCTCCCAATGGAAACATTGCATTGGCTAGTTGCTTTTCGTTTAATACGGCCAAGACATAAGACTGATCTTTCAGAGGATCAACCGCGCGATGCATCGTGCGACCTGATGGTCCATCCTGAATCTGCGCGTAATGACCTGTGGCAACTGCATCGAAGCCAAGCGCGCTTGCTCTATCTAGAACTGCAGCAAACTTAATCTTTTCATTACAGCGAAGGCATGGATTAGGTGTGCGGCCCTGGGCATATTCTTCAATGAAGTTCTCCACAACGTTGTCGTGAAATTCTTCTGCCATATCCCAAATATAAAAAGGAATCCCGATGACATCTGCCGCCCGCCTTGCATCATGTGAATCTTCAATCGTGCAACAGCCTCTGGCACCTGAGCGATACTTCTGTGGGTTACTTGAAAGCGCTAAGTGCACGCCCACTACTTCGTGTCCCATCTCAACTGCGCGCGCCGCTGCTACTGCAGAATCAACGCCGCCACTCATCGCTGCTATTACCTTCATGATGAACGCACCAACGCCGCTTGCGCTCTGGCAACAACGCCAGCAATCTTTTCGCCTACTTCATTAATCTCTGCCTCTGTATTAGATAGACCCAGTGAGAAGCGAAGTGAGGAACGTGCAAGGTCCTCTGATAATCCAATTGCCATGAGAACATGACTTGGACGCTGCACTCCTGCGCTGCAGGCAGAACCAGTAGAAGAACAAATTCCTTCGGCATCTAGTAGTAAGAGCAAACTATCTGACTCTGTTCCTGGGAATGTCACATTAAGAATTCCTGGCAGCATCTGCGGGGCATCGCCATTGAACTGCGCATCAGAAATTGCGGCAGCAATCTTGCCTTTGAGTAGCGCGCGCAGCGCAGATACTTTTTTGTAATTCTCATCCCTCTTTGCAACCATCTCTTGAGCCGCGGCGGCAAAGGCAACAATGGCAGGGGCGTTGAGTGTGCCGCTACGGATATCGCGCTCTTGGCCTCCCCCATGAAGTATCGGAGTGATATCTAAACCGCGGCGAAGAATCAACGCTGCAACACCTAGAGGGCCGCCAACTTTATGCGCGCTGATCGTTGCCGATGTTACGCCTAACTCTTCAAAGTTAAATCCGACTTTCCCAAAGCTCTGCACAGCATCTACGTGAACTGGGATATCTCCAACAAGGCCAACAACCTCAGAGATTGGTTGAACCGTTCCAAGTTCATTATTTGAGTGCATCACCGATATGAGCGCGATCTTGCCCGATTCATCTTTAATAATCTGCGCGAGCGCATCTAGATCGACAACCCCGCTAGGAGTAATCGGAATATAAATCACCACAGCGCCTTCGTGCTTTTCTAGCCATTCAACGGGTTCTAATATCGCGTGATGTTCAAATGCGGCAATCACAATGACATTGCGCTGTGGATCTTGGGCGATAGCGCTCCAGTAAAAACCTTTGACAGCTAAGTTATTTGCTTCAGTTCCAGAACCTGTAAAGATTATTTCATTCGGGCGAGCGCCACTTGCCAGCGCAATTGATTCCCTGGCTTCTTCCACATCTTTGCGCACACTGCGTCCTTGTGTATGAAGACTTGATGCATTACCTGTCTTTGCCATCGCAGCGGTGAGGGCTTGCATTGCAAGAGGGCTCATCGGCGTAGTTGCCGCATGATCGAGGTAGATGCTCACTGCCTTATTCTAGGCAAGGCCCATCCATACGGCGTACTGCCCAGTAACCGATGCGCAGTCTTAAACTTTCCGAATGCTCGCGATCATTGCTCCAGGACAAGGCGCCCAGACTCCGGGCTTCCTCGCATCCTGGATTGAAGATAAAGGTGCACACGAACTCCTTGGCACGTGGTCTGATGAAATTGGCCTTGATCTGGTGCGACTTGGAACGCTGAGCGATGCCGATGAAATTCGCGAAACCTCTCATGCTCAGCCGCTACTAGTTGCAGCAGGGCTAATTTCTTTCATGCACACCTTTGATCAACAAGAGATAGCTATTAACTATTTTGCAGGCCACTCTGTCGGTGAAATTACCGCTGCATCTCTTGCTGGCGTTCTAGATGCATCTTTGGCCATGAAGCTTGTCAATGTCAGGGCTCGGGCTATGTCTAGCGCTGCTGCAAATTCCCATACAGGAATGTCAGCTGTGCTTGGCGGAGAACGCGATGTTGTTATTGCATCTTTATCGGCTCTTGGCTTAACTGCAGCGAATGAAAATGGCGCAGGTCAGATTGTTGCCGCAGGAGATCTTGCGGCGTTAGAAAAGCTTGCTGAAAATCCACCGCAGGGATCTCGTGTTCGCCCGCTGGCTGTATCGGGGGCATTCCACACATCAGTGATGGCACCTGCAGTGAGCGCGCTGCAAGGGGCCATTGAGGCAGAAAAGATTTCAGATGCCCGCATTCCCGTGCTTTCTAACAAAGATGGTGCAATAGTAAGAAGTGGAAGTGACCTTATTGCTCGCATCGTCGGTCAAGTTGCCGGCCCGGTTCGTTGGGATCTATGCATGAAGACTCTTGCTGACTCTGGTGTGACTGGAGTTATTGAAGTGGCGCCCGGTGGAACACTCGTGGGATTGCTCAAGCGCGCTGAGCCTTCTATTCAAACTTTCGCGATCAAGAGTGCCGATGATATTGATGGCGCTCGCGCCTTTGCCAAAGAACACGGCGGCAAATAATGAGCATTAAAAATAGCGCACCCATGCGCAATACACAGATACTTTCTGTTGGTGCATTTAGGCCGGCGCGTGTTGTTCCTAACTCTGAGCTTGTTGAGCGCATTGATTCCAGCGATGAATGGATTCAGCAGCGCACAGGTATTGCAACTCGTCACTGGGCAGGAGCCGATGAATCTCTTGCCGATATGGCAGTTGAAGCCAGCAAGATAGCAATCAAGCGCGCAGGCCTCACTGCAGCAGATATCGACACAGTTATTTTTGCAACGATTACTTATCCTTACCAAACACCGAGTGCCTCTACTGAAGTTGCTTTGCGCCTTGGAATTGAAAACTCTGCTGCCTTTGACATAAACGCAGCATGTGCTGGTTTTTGTTATAGCGTGGGTGTGGCAAGTGACATGGTGCGCAGCGGTACATCTACCTACGCACTTGTGATTGGCGCCGAAAAGATTTCAGATTTCCTAGATCTAGATGACCGCGCAACATCGTTCATTTTTGCCGATGGCGCAGGGGCGGTTGTTATTGGACCATCTGATCATGTGGGAATTGGTAAGACCATGATGGGCTCAGATGTATCAAATAGAGAAGCAATTTCCATGGTTCCTTCTTGGCTTGATTACAAGCCAGGTGCCAATCTTGCGCAAACCTCATGGCCCGTCATCCATCAAGAAGGACAGAAAGTATTTCGCTGGGCTGTCTATGAAATTGCAAAGGTCGGAAAAGAGATCATCGCTGATTCAGGTTTAACTCCCGATGAGATCGCTGCTTTCATTCCTCACCAGGCAAATGAGAGAATCATCGATTCTCTTGCTAAATCAATGGAATTGCCTGAAAGTGTGGCAATTGCGCGTGATATCCGCACGACAGGTAATACATCTGCCGCATCTGTCCCCCTTGCTATGGACGCTCTGCTTGCAGAACGCCCAGAATTACATGGCAAGAACGCATTACTCCTAGGATTCGGGGCTGGACTGGTTTATGCCGGTCAAGTCGTCGAACTACCACCGGTACCAAAGAAATAACCTCAAGAAAACAAAAGAAAAGAGAAGAACAATGGCACTAACTCAAGATGCAGTACTCGCAGGAATCAAAGAGATCGTTGTCGAAGTTGCTGGCATTGATGCAAGCAAGATCGAAATGAACAAGAGCTTTAGCGATGACCTCGAAGTAGATTCCTTGAGCATGGTTGAAGTAGTCGTTGCCGCTGAAGAGCGTTTCGGCGTAAAAATCCCTGATGATGAAGTTACAAAGATGGCCACCGTTGGTGACGCTGTGAACTTCATCGTTGGCGCAGCTAAGTAAGTATTCCTTTTTAGATGACTAGACCTCGCGTAGTAGTTACAGGCCTTGGAGCAACGACGCCACTTGGCGGCGATGTTCCAACAACCTGGGCTAATGCACTTGCCGGAAAAAGTGGTGTTCACGCCCTTCCTGATGAAGCGTGGACCCAAGAATCAACGGTTAAGTTTGCTGCGCGAGTTGCAGTGGAACCATCAGAAGTCATGGAGCGCGTTGAAATGCGCAGACTTGATCGCTCAGAACAATTTGCACTTATTGCCGCCCGAGAAGCATGGAAAGATGCTGGGTTATCTGAAGTAAACAAAGAACGTTTAGGCGTTGTCATTGCATCAGGTATCGGCGGAGTCATTACTGTTCTAGATCAATATGACATCTTGAAAGCAAAGGGGCCCAGGTCAGTGAGTCCGCATACTGTTCCGATGCTTATGCCCAATGGTCCATCAGCAAACGTCGGTTTAGAACTTGGAGCACAAGCAGGTGTTCACACACCAGTGAGTGCATGCGCATCAGGAGCTGAAGCTGTTGGTTATGCAATGGAGATGATTCGCACAGGACGGGCAGATGTTGTTGTTACAGGCGGAGTAGAAGCCTGTATTCACGAACTTCCTATCGCAGCCTTTGCATCGATGAAAGCACTTTCAACCCGTAATGATGCGCCAGAGAAAGCATCACGGCCCTATGACAAAGACCGTGATGGTTTTGTTCTAGGTGAAGGCGGCGGAGTAATAGTTATCGAATCGCTAGAACATGCACAAAAGCGCGGAGCAAAGATTTATGCAGAGATAGTCGGCCAAGGACTCACATCTGATGGTTATCACATCGCTGCTCCTGATCCTTCTGGTTCTGGTGTTAGTCGCGCAGTGAAGTTTGCATTAGAAGATAGCGGAGTAAAGCTCTCTGAAGTTGTTCATATCAACGCCCACGCAACATCTACTCCTGCTGGTGATATTGCTGAGGCAAACGCACTTGCTGCAGCCCTTGGTTCAGATATCTCCCACGTTGCAGTATCTGCAACAAAATCTATGACGGGGCATCTATTGGGTGGCGCTGGGGCAATTGAAACAATTTTCTGTGTTCTTGCGCTCTATCACCGCAAAGCACCACCAACTATTAACATTGAAAATCTAGATCCAGAGGTAAAGATCGATGTCGTGCGCGATGTGCCACGCGATCTTCCCGCTGGTCCGATTGTTGCTTTAAATGACTCCTTTGGCTTTGGTGGCCACAATGTCGTGCTCGTTTTCCGCTCATTTCAAGAATAAAAAGCCTTCTCCGGGGTATTTCAACCCTCAATATCTAAGTTACACTTTCCACTAGTCCGACGCTTGGCAGTACCCGTTTCATGGATTCGGTATCGCTGTAAAAGAGGAAGACCGAGTCTAAAGAAATCTTTAGCCTCACTCACATACCGAAGGAAATATCTACATGGCAACAGGCACAGTTAAGTGGTTCAACTCTGAAAAGGGTTTTGGTTTCATCGCTGTTGATGGTGGCGGACAAGATGTATTTGTTCACTACTCAGCAATTCAAGGCAATGGATACAAGTCTCTCGAAGAGGGTCAAGCCGTTACTTTTGAAGTAGTACAGGGTCCAAAGGGTCCTCAGGCTGATGCGGTTAACCCTGCATAACAACCATTAACAAAAAAGCGGACCGGTTCACGCTGGTCCGCTTTTTCATTGGTCAAAGATAATTATTAGAATGTCACACGCAGCAAAGAGGCAATAGCTCAGTTGGTTAGAGCCCCGAACTCATAATTCGGTCGTCGTAGGTTCGAGTCCTACTTGCCTCACTCAGTTTAAGGTGTAGAGATCCAATGCAGAAATTTGCGCCAAGCAGAGACGCACCAGTTGGATGAGTGATCCCAGCCAACCACTGTCCAGTGGCTCAGATTCTTCCAACCTGCTTGAACATATGGCCACCATTTATAAGTTAATGAATGCCAAGTATCTGTTGGATGTTGCCATGCATGGTGAAGTTCTGTGAGCGGATTAAATCCAAGTATTTGCAGAATGAGAAGAACCAAAATGATTATTCCTAGAAAGCGATATGCGTATCTGAACTTGGGGTGACGAATATTGATTATGGATTCCCCAGCGAAAGCACCCAAGATTGAATAAATAAAGGAAGGAATGGGAAGAATTACAAAGAAGATTAAGACGCTCTCTTTTGCACCAAGGTGGTGATGAAGAATCTGAGTTCCAACGACCACACCCACGATTCCAAGCCAGACGGTTTTCAGTACGCCACTTGGGGTAATTGCGCCAAGATATCTGGAAGCGGGCAATTTCTCATCAAAAAATCCCAGGATCTGAGGGATGAGTAATATGGCAATTCCTGCTGCAAGATACCTA
>CAIUAO010000038.1 GCA_903897155.1 uncultured Actinomycetes bacterium
ATGAATCAACCTACGACCCTCAACTGCTGAACGTAAAATCCAAATGGGCAACTGGTGTGAAACACAAAATGCATCTTTGCCGTTGGCTGCATCTCTTGCCTCAAATAAACTTCCAAGCATTCGAGATATCTGTTCGGTGTAAGGCTCGCCCCATGAAGGTTTCCATGGATTAACTAAGTGTCTCCACGATGCAGGGTGACGCAAAACTCCTGAACCTAATTCAAATTTTTTTCCTTCAAAAATATTGGCTGCCTCTATGAGTTTCTCATCAGTAGTAATCTGTAAATTATGAGCAGATGCAAGAGGATTCGCGGTCTCTTGCGCTCTTTGTAGCGGAGAGACGAGCACAGCTCCAACATCAAATTTCTTTGACCACTCTGCAACCGTCTTTGCCATTTCTTGACCACGGTCAGATAAATACCAGCCAGATTGACGACCATAGAGAATTTTTTCAGGGTTATGGACTTCGCCATGGCGTAAGAAGTGAATGGTGGCGGGCATGAGATAAGCATAAGCGAGGGCTAAAGTACTGACATGACGGATACCCAGAAACGAGTCGCCTTCTTCGATGTAGACAACACATTGATGAGGGGTTCCTCACTTTTCTTCTTAAGCCGGGGTATGTATCAGCGTGGATTCTTCACAAAGAAAGATATCTCTAACTTTGTCATGGCCAATATCCGATACCGGCTCTCAGGAATCGAAAATATGGAAGAGATCGCAAAAATTCAAGCCTCTGCCTGTGAATTCTTCAGAGGGCATAGGGCGGACGTCATTGAAAAGATGGGTATCGAAGTTTACGACGAATATGTGTCCCCAGCTTTATGGCAAGGAACAATTGAAATTGCAAACGAGCATTTAAAGAATAATGAAGAAGTCTGGTTGGTCACAGCTACTCCTCTTGATCTTGCCAATCTAATTGTAGAAAGACTTGGGTTTACTGGCGCCCTTGGGACGATCGCAGAAGTCAAAGATGGTGTCTACACAGGCAAATTAATCGGCCAACTTTTACATGGTCCTAATAAAGCGCTAGCAGTAAGAAAACTAGCGCTTGAAAATAATATTGACTTGACTCATTCATACGCATACTCAGATAGTCATCACGACATTCCATTGCTCAGTTCTGTTGGATACCCCAGGGTTATTAACCCAGATACTCAGCTACAAATTCATGCGCTTCGAAATCATTGGCCCATACATGACTTTCGCCGCGGCCGCACATTCAAAAAACTTGTCGCCCCGACTCTTAGCCGCGTCATGAAGGTTACGACGCTCATCTCCCCTCGAAGCTGGAAAAAAAGGTAGGCCTGTAAATAGAGGCAACAAAACTCCAGTAATGTAGGCCAGTTATGTCTTATTCATTGGCTGATGAGCTACGCATGCGCGCAGAGAGTGAAATTGCGCTGCTCTTTACTTTGCGTCCAGACCTCATCTCCCCTGTCCCCCCTGATTTCTCAGCACTTGCTGCGCGAGCAAATTCGATGCCAAGTGTCATGCGCGCTCGTGATGCACTTAATAAATGGGAGATAGACATACTGACTGCGATCTGCACACTTGGAGATCCAATTTCCCTCATGGAAGTACTTAGTATGACAAGCAAGGACGCCAAATCAGCTGTCCTTTCTTTATGGCAACGAGCACTCATATATAAAGATGGCGAGCACTACCGTGTTCCAAGCAATGTAAGAGTTGCAATAGGAGAACACCCAGCAGGACTTGGCCCAGCAGCTACAACGAAAATTGATTTTTCACTACTTGAAGATGCTCCAAGTGGAGCAACTGATTTGTTGCAGCGCATGGTCTGGGGACCACCAAAAGGACAAGTCGCTGATGTAAAGAAAGCACCACCAGCAATTAAATGGCTCATTACAAATAATTTTTTAATTCCTTTTGATTCACAAACTGTTTTACTCCCAAGGGAAGTAGCGCTCCACTTTAGAGATGGCAAAGTTTTTAAGGAGCTTCAAGCAACCCAGCCGATCATTACTGGTACTTCAAGAAAGCAAAAAGATGTTAATTTGGCAGCAATTGCAAATATCGGAACGTTTATTAGATGGTGTGAAGAATTAGCTCATAACTGGTCAGATGAACCCCCTATGGGCTTGAAATCTGGCGGACTAGGCGTAAGAGACTTAAAACGCACCTCTGAACACTTAGGAATATCTGAAAGTTGCGCCGCATTTGTTGCAGAACTTTTATTTATCGCTGGCTTAATTGTGATCGATACAGATGATCAGATTATGCCTACAAATGCATTTGATATCTGGCTCACACGAAGTATTGAAGAACGATGGCACGCGATTGCTTCTCTATGGCTTGAGACATCACGAATGAGCGGGCTCATTGGGAAAGCAGAGAACAAAAATATTTCAGCGCTCGGCCCTGAGCTAGATAGAGCCGGAGTCAGCCTCATCAAGAGGAATGCACTTGAATTATTAGAGAAAAACTTAGAACTTGATCCTTCTATTGATTCAGTAAATATCTGTATTCAGTGGCTTACCCCTACTAGAGCCAATTCTGACTATGTCGAATGGATATTACGAGAGGCTGAATGGCTTGGTATTACAGGCCAAGGAGCGCTTTCAAGTTTTGGAATTGCGTTGCTTCATAATCAAGACCTCGGTATCGAAGCTGCTCTTCCAAAACCAGTTGACCATATTTTGATCCAAGCTGATAACAGCGCAATCGCACCTGGCTCACTCACTATTGAATTAGCAAATGCGATTGGGACAATTGCAGATATTGAGAGCCGAGGTGGGGCAACTGTTTACCGGTTTAGTGAAGCTTCTATCCGCCGAGGTTTGGACCACGGACAAACTGGTAATTACATTTTAGATTTTCTCAAAAAAACTTCTAAAACACCTGTTCCGCAGCCACTTGAGTATCTAATAACTGATGTCGCAAAACGTCACGGAAGATTACGTGTGGGCACTGCGAATACATATCTGCGGTGTGAAGACGAAGGGCTTATTGCCGAGATACTTCATGATAAAAAACTTGAACCACTTCGGATGCGCAAACTTGCCCCACAAGTATTGGTTTCCGATATAGAGATGAATGAATTAATGACTTCACTTCGAGAAGCGGGTTATTTGCCGGCTGCAGAAAATGCAACTGGTGTTTTGATCTCTGCGCCTCTTATTCGTCGTGCAAAATCTAGACCAAAACCACCAAGAGTAGTAAGTGAAATATCAACACCCTCTCAAGCTGTAATTAACTCTGCAGTAAAAGCACTGCAGGCCGGTGAGAAGGCAAGCTCACATAAGCCTCGTGATATTCCTCGAACAACTGCGAATGAAACAGTTGAGTTACTTCACCAATATATTGAAGAACGAGTAAGACTAACAATCGGGTATGCAGATACAAATGGTGGTGTTTCAAACCGTCTTATCGATCCACTTTCAATCTCACTTGGAACCTTAGTTGCTCGCGACCATGCCACTGGGGAGATCACCCATTTCCGCATTCCCCGCATAACAGGCGTGGGTGTGGCTAATGAATAACCAGGTTGATGTGAATTACGGCAGACTACTCCCATGACATTTCTCGCTGACTTACAAAAGCTGGTGGAATGCCAATCTCCTACTGAGGATTTGGCAGCTTGTCAGAAAGTTATGGAAGTAGCGAAGAAGATTGCAGAAGATAACTTGCCCCACGAAGCTGAAATAGTCATTGAGTCAGGCCGTCCAGTTTTTTGGTGGGGTTCTAAGAATCCTAAAATAGTTCTACTCGCTCATCTGGATACTGTTTGGCCTAATGATTCATTTATGCCGCTTTGGAAAGTAGATGGCGACAAAATCAGTGGTCCTGGAATTTTTGATATGAAAGCAGGATTTCTACAAGCTTTATATGCTCTTAAAGAAAACCCAAACGCTCACGAAAGTGTTGCACTCATAGCTACAAGTGATGAAGAAACGGGAAGTAAGAGTTCTCGTGAACTCATTACACGTGTGTCTAAGAATGCTAAAGCTGTACTGGTTTTGGAGTCATCGCTCAACGGCAAAGTAAAAGTCGGGCGAAAAGGTACATCCATGTATCAAATTAAAATTCATGGGCGTGCATCACATGCTGGTCTTGAACCAGAAAAAGGTATTAATGCCACAGTTGAGATTGCTGAAATTATTACGCAAGTAGTTAAATTGGCTAATCCTGAGCACGGGACCACGATTGTTCCAACCATGCTTGAATCTGGAACAACAACAAATACTGTTCCTGCTCTTGCAACGTTAGATATTGATTCACGATCTTTTTCACAAGCAGAGCTCGAGCGTTTAGATTCTGCAATTAGGTCTTTGAAGCCCAAGCACCCAGATGCACAGATTGAAGTTACGGGTGGGATAAATAGGCCACCACTTGAAACTGCATCAACTCAAAAGCTTTATGAAAAACTCGAAGCCACAGCAAAGAAGCTAGGTATGCCGCCAGTTGGTTCTGCAAGTGTCGGAGGAGCAAGTGATGGAAATTTTGCCGCTGCTGCAGGCGCACCAACTCTTGACGGGCTAGGCGCAACAGGTGATGGAGCCCATGCTTCACACGAACATATTTTGGCATCAACTGTTTCAGACCGAATCTCTCTTCTGGCAGCATTTATTAAGGAGCTTGTTAGTGAGTGATGGCCCATTAATTGTCCAAAGTGATAAAACTTTATTGCTTGATATTGACCATCCACTTTCAGATGAATGCCGGCGAGCAATTGCAGCATTTGCTGAATTAGAAAAATCACCAGAGCACATCCACACATACAGACTCACACCACTTGGTTTATGGAACGCACGAGCTGCTGGCCATGATGCAGAGCAAGTTGTAGATACATTGCTTAAGTACTCACGTTTTGCTGTTCCGCATGCACTATTAGTCGATATCGCAGAAACAATGTCTAGATACGGGCGTCTACGTCTTGAAGCACACCCTGTCCACGGATTAATACTCGCTTCAAATGATCCAGCAGTCCTAAGAGAAGTCACACGGGGAAAGAAAGTTGCGCCCATGCTTGGGCTACAACTCGATGATGAAACTATTGTTGTGCACCCTGGCCAACGTGGATTTCTCAAGCAGGCGCTATTAAAGCTTGGTTGGCCTGCAGAAGATTTTGCTGGTTACGTTGATGGCGAGCATCATGAAATTGCGCTTCGTGAAGAAGGCTGGTCAATCCGTAAATACCAATCCATGGCGGCAGAGGGCTTCTGGCATGGCGGGTCAGGTGTTGTAGTACTCCCATGTGGGGCAGGCAAAACAATCGTCGGCGCAGCAGCAATGGCGCATGCAAAAGCAACAACACTAATTCTTGTAACAAATACTGTTGCAGCTAGACAGTGGCGCGATGAATTATTACGCCGAACAACTCTTCACGAAGATGAAATTGGTGAATACTCTGGCGCTAAGAAAGAGATTCGCCCAGTAACTATTGCAACATACCAAGTAATGACTATGCGCCGAGGC
>CAIUAO010000039.1 GCA_903897155.1 uncultured Actinomycetes bacterium
GAATACATCGTCGTAAGTCAGATCATGGGTTGGATTGCTTAAGAAACGCACGTTGCCTAACTATACACCCAGCAGTATCGTTCCTTTATGTTCGGTTTAAGCGTGGAGAAGGTGCTTTTCTTGGCAATCCTTGGTGCATTCCTAGCCGGCCCAGAGAGATTGCCAAAGCTTGCTGTTGAAGCAGCGCGCTTCATCCAAAAAATGCGTGGGCTCAGTAGCCGTGCTTTATCTGAATTCAAAGAACAACTTGGCCCTGAATTTGAAAACTTAGATGTCAGCGACTTAAACCCGCGCAGGTTTATAGCAAAGAACCTTGATGAGATTGCAAGAAGTGTGCAAAGAACAGTTGAACCAGCGTCAGCTGATATATCTATGGCTATTAAGCCGGCGCAGATTGATCCTGATCTTCTTTAAGGCTTTCGAGCATGCCTCTTAATTTGCGTGCGATCTATCGGAATTAAAATTCCAATAATCACAACTCCAAAGGTAATGATGATGGCAACGGTAATGATCCATTTTGCCCAGCCCAGGCTTGCTTCATCTAAGAATGCATAGGGCCATTGTTTAATGACGCTGCTGCGAAGGAGGGTATAGAGCAAATAAGTAATTGGAATGATGTAAAACTGAGGAATCTTGCGTGCATCAAAGAGTGCGCGAGGCCCACATTTAAACCAGACCACAAGAGCTAAGACTGGAACAATTCCATGCAGAACAACGCTAGTTGCGATATTCCAGCCTTTAGGTGGAGTCACTGGCGCAATAAGAGCGTTATATAAAATTCCTGTAATAGTGATCATAAGAACACTGGTTGGAATAAGAATCAACATAGGTTTGCGCTTGTCAAGCGGATCCTTAGCTAAACGTATCGCTACGTAGGCAATCAAGATATTACTCCAGATTGTGAAGTAACTAAGGAAATCAATTACTCGGGGGAGAGCACCTTTTACGCCAAAGTGGTTCTGAAAGAGTGTGGAATCGGTGATGGGGACAGGCCCGATATTAAAAATATTAAGAACTAATGAGCCGCTAAGGCCTAAGCATGCAAAGACGGCCAAAGCTTTGTACCAATTCTTCTTATCTTGAATTGTTAAGGTCATGTGAAAATGGTACTAGCCGAGGGTGAAATAAATAAAGACCCGAGGTATTCCCCGGGCCCCTATTGAATAATTTTTATTCCTTCTTTGACTTCTTTTCTTGCTTAGCCAGACGCTTTTCCTTCAGCGACATCTTTGGCTCCTTCTTGGTATTTGCATTGCTCTTTTGTTCTTTGTTGGCCATGTGAAAATCCCTTCTCTACTAAAACTATGAACTGCTGGGCTTTAGATTACCCCACAAGGCAATAAAAAAGCCCGGCTAGATCGCTCCAGTCGGGCCTTTTTCTACTGATGTTTTCTTATTTAAACGAGGTTGTGAAGGCTGAAAGAATTCCGCCAATCATCACCCACGTGAACCATGAACCCGCAACACGTTGGCGCCACTCTTCAAGTACTGGGTCAAGCAAGTTCCCGCGCAGGCCGCGAAGGAAAAGACCGAGTGTGATGAAAGCAGTGATGATGTAGTGGAACATGTTCGTGCCAGCGAAAATGATCCAGTTGGAAGCATATGCACCGTTATAGAACGGGCGTCCATTTGCATCTTGCGCGACGAATGGCATATTGCAAACTTGGTGCCACTGATACCAAGCTCCAATAATAAGAAGCACAGTTGAAAGCGCCATTGCTGGAACTCGAAGACTGCGATTCCTCATTGATACGCGGTGGGCAATAAAGACAATAATAAATGGAACGATTACCCACCAACTAGAAGCTGTTGAGAATGTCTTAACTCCCTTTGGAAGCCACGCATTATTGACATTGAGGTTACGTAGGTAGAACCAAGAGAAGATGATTGCAAAGAGGAATGAACCATCTGCAACGATCAACAAGCGGACACCTAAGCGCTCACGGCGACCAACCTTTTCAGGTGAATCGTGGTGAACGTGGAACTCTGTATGAGTAGCCATTTACTTAGCACTCCTTCCGTAGTTGTAAGGATCACTTGTAACAACAGGTGGTTCATCGAAGTTCACTAGAGGTACTGGATAAGGAACAGTCCACTCAAGTGTCTTTGATCCCCATGGATTCATAGGGGCGATAATGCCGCTACGCCACGAGTGGATGATGGCCCAGAGTAGGACGATCATTCCAAGACCAACACTGTAAGCACCGATGGTGCTAATGAGGTTTGCATGTGCAAAGGCTTGCGCATAGTCAGCAACACGTCGTGGCTGACCAGCTGCCCCTGCCATAAACATGCCAAGGAAGAGAACGTTAAATCCAATCTGGATAAGCCAGAAAGAAATATAACTTGCACGGTCATTGAGCATTCGACCTGTCATTTTAGGGAACCAGAAGGCAAGTGCTCCGATTGCGCCAGTAAGGGCAGCGCCCATCAGCGTGTAATGGAAGTGAGCTGTTACAAACATTGATCCATGGAGGTAGTTATCAGCAGGAACGTCTGAAAGATAAATTCCAGTAATTCCACCGATCAAAAAGTCCCAGATAAATGCATATACAGAGAGCATCGGCATCTTCATCCATGGCTTACCACGCCAGAGCGTTCCAACAAGAACAAGGAACAAAAGTCCGGTCGGAACAGAAATGAATTCTGTTGTAATCATGAAGGGACCGTTTAGACTTGGCATCCATCCTGACATATACATGTGGTGAGCCCATACCAATACGGATAAACCAGCGATACCGGCAAAGCCAGCGATGGCTGCTCCATAAGAGAATAAAGGCTTACGTACAAATACAGGTGCGATCTCCATAAGAGCTGCAACACCTGGAATCAAGATGACGTACACCTCAGGGTGTCCCATGATCCAGAATAGGTTGGCATATAACCAACCACTTCCACCAACGTTGGCATCATAGAAGCCGGTGCTGATGGTGCGGTCTAAGCCAGTTTGAATCATTGCAACCATAAATGTTGGGAATGCTGGGATAGCAAGTGCAACAGAAATTGTTGCTCCTACTACGAAGATTGGAACGCGGTTCCACTTCATACCCTTAGCACGCATAGCAACAACAGTGGTTGTGATATTCATGCCAGCGACCGCAGTTGAAACAGCGAAAATAATGATTGTTGCTAGGAAGGCATTCATGCCTGGCCCTGCTTGATCACTGAGTGGTGCATAAGCGGTCCAACCGGTTGGAATTCCGCCAAGGAACCATGCGCTACAGAGCACAGGGATCGCTGTGAAAAGAACCCACCATGAAAGTGCATTCAAACGAGGGAAAGCCATATCAGCTGCGCCAATCATGATTGGCATGATGTAGTTACCGAAAGGTCCAGTTGAAACAATGATCATCGCAATAATCATTGTGATTCCGTGGAGACCAACAAGTGAGTTGTAAATAATAGGAGCAATGAAATGTGACCCAGGTGTTGCAAGATTCGTACGGATCATCATCGCCATTGTTCCACCAACACCAAGCATTGCCATTACGCCAACAAGATATTGGATACCAACAACTTTGTGGTCTGTGCAGTACTTGAAATAACGCTTGATACCTTGGCCATCACCAGCAAGATATAGCTGCTCTTCAGCAGTCAGATCTTTGCCAATGAGCCATCTAAATGGACCAATGAGGGCGCCGATACCAACAAGGAATCCAAAGCTCCATGCAAACATGGTGCAGAGGATTGTGACGTTTACGAAATGGGTATTTGTCATATCCATTCCATGATTCACGCGCCATGGGCTTCCAAAGTGGTGACGTAGTAAGTAATAAGTAATGACGGCAAAGAGGATGCCAACAACTGTTCCCGAACCCATATTAAGTCTGGTGATCAGACTACGTTCTGGATTTGGTATTGGCCTAGCTGATGCTGGCTTATGAGAAAGAGTGGTCATTGTTGTGTTCCTCCAGTTGCCTTAGCTTGAGAGACCCAGCTGTTGAAATCTGCGACAGATTCAACATGTCCTGATGTTTCCATATATGCATGATTAAGTCCGCATAATTCAGCGCACTTCACGTCAAAGACACCAAGTTTATCTGGTGTTGTGCGAGCTATCGTTGTGGATAGACGGTTTGCATCTACCTTCACGCCCAGTTGTACTGGCCAGAATGAGTGATTGACATCTGCAGAGATAACTCGGAATTCAACTGGTTGATTGATTGGCAAGTTTAATTCGTGAGATGTAATGCCTTGTGCTGGATAGTTAAAGGACCAGTTCCATTGTGAACCTGTCACATCAACAACAAGTGCGTTATTTGAACCGGCTAGCGCATCGCTTGACCATGTGTTCATCTCCGTGATACCCCACACGATTGCCACAATCGTAAAGAGCACTGAAACAGCTGACCAAATGACAACAACTGGACCATGGGTTTTAATGCCTGGGCCATCTTCTGGTGGAGGTGTATCACCACGGTGCATATTGATAAATGACTCCATGGCGATAGCTAGTACTACGCCTGCGATCGGAGCTGAAATAACGGTGAACCAAATCATGATGTCTTCATTACCTTGCATTTCCTTTGACATCACATTTGGCATCCAGTGTGGGTAAACCCAGAGGCCTAGAACAACGAAAACCGCTGTAAAGAAAATACCCAAAACAAATGTTTGGCTAACATCTTTACGCTTGAGAAAGGTTCCAACTCGTTGTCCGGGTGTTGGTAGCAGATCCTGATCGTCGTGGTGCGCCATTTAGAGGACCGTTACCTTTCCAGACATGAAACCTTGCGCTCCCATTACTGCGCCAAATCCTTGGTAGGTAGTGTCACCGCATGGATATTCGCAGTTCCACACATAGTTGCCCTTACCTCCTGTAATAAAGGAGAAGGTCACTGTGTGTCCCTTTGGAAGTGGTGAGCCAGGTTCATCTTGTTGGCCATCGTCTGTCTTTGGGAGAGGGATATTTACAAATAAAGGATCTTGAGTTTCTGTAGGAAGTCCGTGGATTGTGAATGTGTGTTGCACACCATCTGGAGCTAATGATGCAACGTCTTTGCCATCAACATTCATTGTTCCGCCGATTGTTCCAACTACATTTGCAAAGTAGGGAGAATTTAATTTTTCTCCGCCATCATAAACATGAAGTGTCACTGTCACATATGCGTGAGCTGGGAGAATGAATTTTGTATAAGGCCCATATGATGGCCAACTTGGATGCCCGCCATCACAGTTCTCACAATTTCCATGTGCTTTGGAGTCTGCAGCAGCAGCGAACACTCCATCAGTGATAAATGCGTGTGGGTAACTCTTGCCATCAGGAGCAGTGATAGTGCCATTGATAGTTGCAGTCTCAGTTGGTGCGTTTAAGAATGAGTGGGCATGAAGTTCAACGCCTACTCCTGCTACAACGGCAATTCCGAGAGCGATTGCAACGAC
>CAIUAO010000040.1 GCA_903897155.1 uncultured Actinomycetes bacterium
ACTTCTGCAAAGCGCGCCGTCAAAAAGACCGCAAAAAAGGCTGCAGTCAAGAAGACCGCTAAGCGTGCAGTGAAGAAGACCGCTAAGCGTGCAGTGACGAAGACCGCAAAGCGCGCCGTCAAAAAGACCGCAAAACGTTCTTCAAAGAAAGTCGCTAAGCGTTCAGCGGCCCGCATTGTTATTCCAGATGTCCCACTTTCAGGTGGCCGTTCATCTGTTTCATCGACTCCACTTCCTCGATCTACTGCATCAGCAACTCCACCAAAGGCGTCTTCAAATAAAACTGGCAGCACAAATGCGCAGCGCTCATCATCGCGAGTTGTAATAGCTGTCATTGCAGCGGTTGTATTGCTTGCGATTATTGTTGTTGCTCGTAACAACAACTCATCTTCAACAAGCACATCAACAACTCCTGCAACTTCTGCTGCTCCGGCTAATACAACTTCAGCAACAACAGCGGCTCCTGCAACTTCATCTGCGTCAACTACCAATGCTCCTGCAGGTTCTGGCCCAGAGGCAATCGTTGCTCACGCAACAGCAACTGGTGCAACAATTCTTTGGAAGGCACCAGCAACAGCAACAGGACTAACAAGCTATAACGTTGAAGCATCAACAAATGGTGCTGCATACGCCATGCTTGCGACAGTTCCTGCTAGCCAGCTTTCACTGAACATCACAAAGGGTGACAGCGCAGGTTGGACATCATTTAAGGTTTCAGCAGTTTATGGCGATGGATCAACAGCAGTTGGAACCACAGTACTTGGAAAGAATGCATTTGGTCTTCCAGGTCAATATAAGTAAATAGAAATTAAAAAAGCCCCTCAGAATTTGAGGGGCTTTTTTGTTGGAATTATTTTGTTGCAAGTTGCTGGATTGAATTACCTAAAGCTTCACTAATTGCTCCCACATAAACATTTCCGCCAACATCATTGAGGTGGATTCCATCTGGCGCAAAGTACTCAGGGTGGCCTTGAGAGATGCTTGCCCAGTCGACAACTGTTGCTTGAGAGTACTGTGAAGCAACTTGGCGAATGATTCTGTTGTTGTCATTGCGCCAACCACGGGGGACCGCCGCATTAACAACGATGATCTTCGGTTGGTTTTTAAAGAGAGCAAATAGTTTTTGAGTATCCTCAATTGTGAGGTGGTTGTTATTTCCTAAATCAAAGACGACCGGATCCTTTTGCAAACTCGCGCCATCTTGCTCAACTACTTGAATGAGTTCACCAATTTGTCTTCCAACGCGTGCATTGACCAAAGCGACAGGGTATTTAGCTGCAAGTTTTTCATGTGTTCCCAAAATAATTGAATCACCCGTGACCCAGAGTCCAATTTTGCCTCTGTTATCTGCAGACAGTGTTGGCACGGGAGGAGGCTGTTCATTTGCTAGCGCAGCGTTTTTCTTTATGATCGAATCATTTTGCACCCATGCAGACCAAGCAGCTCCTGATGAAGCAAGGGTAATTACAAAAACAGATGCGGCGATGAGAATTTTTTGACGCTTCTGGGTTGCCAACGTTCGATACTTCATCCCGCGTAGCCAATCGGCAAGCTTTCCGCGTCTAATGGGTATTTCAATCCAACGAAGTGAAATATCAGCAAGTGCAATAACAATCAGAATTCTTGCGCAATTAATTGCCCAGGTAGCACCGGCTAAGTCCTCTGATGGTCTACTAATTTGGAAGATCACCCAATGCCAAAGGTAGATTCCGTAAGAACGTTCACCGATCCACAGAAGAGGTCTTGAGCCAATCAGAGGAGCGAATCTAGATGCTGGGTGAACCAGTGAAGTGATTGTGGCGCATCCAAAGATTGCTGCTAGTGGGAAAGCTATTTGGTAGAGAGCAGCATTTCCCTCATTAATAAATAGAAATGTGCTGAGTAAACCAATAAGCCCAAAGACGCCAATGCCATCAACAAAATCTTGGGCACGATCAGAAATGGTGCTGCCTAAATTCTGGGGGATCCAACTCACAGCAAGCGCGGCTCCAAGAAATAGTCCCAATGAGTGAGTGTCAGTACCAAAGTAGATATGGCTTGTGCGATTACTGCTGGCATGGTCTGCGCTAATTGAGTAGAGAAATAGCACGAGCCCTGAGAGAGCTGAGATACCTAGAGAGATTCTGGCAACATTTTTCTTACCAAAGCGGCGCAGAACAACAAGGAGAATCAATGG
>CAIUAO010000041.1 GCA_903897155.1 uncultured Actinomycetes bacterium
CCATAATCAACTGTTAATACGATGACACCAATTGAGGCAATTCCCACTGATACCCATTGCAATTTATGCATCTTCTCTTTAAGGAGAAGCACACCGAAAGCAATAATAATTAAGGGATTGATGTAGTAGCCAAGTGCACACTCAACAACATGTCCGTGGTTTACACCCCAGATATAAACGAGCCAATTCACTGAAATTAAGCAGGTGGAAAGAAAAAGCCGCAGGACTATTCGTGGCACACGAATGAGTGCAAGAGTAGAACGCAGTTTATGAGAGTAGATAAGTGCTACAACACAAACAACAAAAGTCCAGACAGTACGATGGGCAACAATTTCAATCGAGTTTGCTGGCTCAAGCAGAGGCCAATACAAAGGGAAGAGACCCCAAAAAAGATATGCTCCTACACCTAGCGATAAACCTAATCGGTAATTTTTCACAAAATGTCTATCGGTAATTCGTAAACTGGACTGAAAACTCCCATGGGTGGTTTTTCACAAGTGCTATTGCTGTTTGTAGGTCATCGCGACTCTTGCTGCTTACACGGAGCTCTTCACCTTGAATTTGAGTTTTGATCGCTTTAGGACCTTCATCCCGAATGAGTTTGGCAATTTTCTTTGCATTTTCAGTCGTGATTCCCTCTTTTAAGGAGCAAGTAATTTTATAGACCTTGCCGCTTAATTGTGGCTCTGAGGCATCTAAGTGCTTAAGAGATACTCCACGTTTAATAAGTTTGTCCTTGAAGACATCAAGAGCAGATTTAGCTTTCTCTTCTGAGTCTGCCTCAATATTGAACTTCTCACCTGATTTTTCAATCTTTGTTCCAGTATTTTTAAAATCAAAGCGAGTTGAAATTTCACGATCACATTGGTTAAAGGCGTTATCTACTTCCATATGATCAACTTTTGAGACAATATCAAAACTTGAATCAGCCATTATTCGCCTCCTGCGTTTTGATCGCCGTTCTAGATAAAAGGATATGACCAACGAAGCCTATGGCTAATGCCAGGATGATTCCAACGTTCGCACTTGACCAGCTCCCACTCTTACCGCCTATGAGCCCCATGAAGTAGCCCTGCCACGATAACCACCCAGCAAAAGTATTTGTGACAAAACCCCATCCGACAACTGTTCCAAAGATAACAAGCCCAATTGAACGGTAGTTCCAGACACCATAGCGTCCCGTAGCACTAAAGAGGTCTTTCTCTGAGTAATCAGATTTTCGCATAAGGATGTCTGCAACAAATATTGTTGACCACACCGCGATTGGGACACCAAGAGTGATGAGGAATCCTTGAAATGGTCCAATGAAATTCGGCGCAATCCACACTATATAAATAGTCCCTAGTGCCATGATCGTTGCATCAATTGATGCCGCAACGTGGCGCTTCACGGGAAGACCAATAGAAACCAAGGTAATTCCTGAAGAATAGAGATCTAAGATCGCTCCACCTATAAGGCCGAGTACTGCAACAATCACAAAAGGAATCAAGTACCACGTTGGAAGCAATGTAGTAAGCGCCCCAATAGGATCATTTGCAATCGCTGTATTTAATCCCTTAGAGCTGGCCGCAAGTGATGCACCATAAATAACCAAAATAATAGGAACAATCGAAGCCCCAAATACTGTCCAGCTAATTACATGCTTACTTGATGTGCTACGGGGCAGATACCTTGAATAATCAGCTGCAGAATTAACCCAACCAAGACCAATTCCTGTTATTCCAAAGATCATTGCTCCGATAAAACCTTGGAAGCTGCCAGAGTGAATACTGTTAACTGAGTGCCAGTTAATTTTGCTCACCGTGAGCGCGATATAGCCAACAGTAAGTACCAGCGTGGCAATTGTGAGCCACTTTTGAATTTTCATGATGGTGTGGAAACCAAGTACA
>CAIUAO010000042.1 GCA_903897155.1 uncultured Actinomycetes bacterium
AAGTTAAAGATTCCTTTTGCCGCTGACCCTTCCCAGCAACTTGCAAGAATGGATGGGGGAGATATTAAGAAGCTTGTTACGGGAGCGAGGTACTTATTCCTAAATGAATATGAGCTCGCTTTGATTATGCAAAAGACAGGCTGGAGTGATGCCGAGCTCTTTGATCAAGTGCAGGTGCGTGTAGTGACTTTGGGCTCAAAAGGCGCAATTGTTGAAGAGCATGGTCAGCCAAATATTTCTGTGGGTGTTCCTGCGGAGAAAGCAAAAGTGGACCCAACCGGAGTAGGAGATTCATTTCGTTCAGGATTTTTAGCTGGTCTTTCTTGGGGACTCAATCATGAACGCTGTGCTCAGATTGGTTCAATGGTTGCAACATTTTGTATCGAAACTAAGGGAACCCAAGAGTATGTATTTGATAAACAAACATTTATGAGCCGATTTGAAGAGGCATATGGCGCACAGGCTGCCAATGATGTTACAAAATTCATTAGCCCTCAGATGGGCTAATCGCTCCTTCTTACATCAAAAGTTTCATTGTTTATTTGAGTAAAAGTATTGCCTGTCATCCGTGCCCACGCTGTGAGGTCAGGAAAGGTCGCAGGGTCATCGCTGAGAAGTCTGACATCTGAAGTAGTTTTTAACGATTGAGCTAATTTAATGATTGGAATCGGACAGCGCATTCCTCGGCAATCTAGCTCCATCAACGGCGAATCTTGGTGATCAGATCTTTAAGTACGGAGAGAAACTTATCTACTTCAAGCTCGGTGTGATCCGCCCTTAAGGTCATTCGCACATTTCCATGGGTGAGCAGTCCCATAGCTGCCAGTACATGGCTGGGCTGCATATTCATTGCATTACATGCGGAGCCTGAATCCACTGCATATCCAGATTTATCTAGTTCATCGATCAACAATTGCGCGTCAACATAGAGCAGTGAAAAGGAGAGCAGGTGGGGCAAAGCTGTCTCTAAATCCCCTGCAATATCAACATCGCCTATCTGAGTAATAAGAAAGTTACGTATTTTTGAGTTCAGAGCCCTGATCTTACTTTCGTGCTCATTGAACTCTCGCACGAAGTTCTCCAGTGCAATCGCGCCAGCGATAACTAGGGGAGTAGAAAATGAACCTGGTGTTACTCGTGAATCATTATGGGGAAGTGGGTTTACCCAACCTTTATCTGCAATTGCAAGAATGCCTAGTCCATCAGGTCCATTCCAACTTCTGGCATCCCACAGCGCGCTACTCCATTTTTGGGGCAGAGAGATAAGCGGTGATGCTTCAATGAAAACTTTTCCAGCAAAACTCAGTGGGACTGTTCCAGGGATTCCAGTCTCCCCATTAATGGATTGGTATGTGATGAGGTCATTGTGCGTGCCAGTAGGGACTAAATATTGCCCCGTAATGTCAACCGGCAGTACTTCAGATCGGATGCCACTTGCTACAGCGAAGACTTCAGAGCGATCAACGGCTGAATGGTAAAGAGTGGAATTACTTGTGATGAGCCCAGAGATTCCTAAATGAAAACCAAGTGATGGCTCACCAAGAAAATTGATCTGTTCGTGGCGTATTCCTAAGTGCTGGCAGTAAACCTCTTTTGCCTCGTTGAGAAGGAGAGCGACTTTTCTTGATTCTTGATGGATCTTTGATGGATCAGCCCAGCCCCTTGCGAAGGCATCGCCAAGAAACTCTGCGGCCGCAGGATGTAATGGCGCCTCGGTTTGGAATCTTGTGACTGAACCCACGCTAAGAACGCTACCCCCTAGGCGGCAGGCCCGCGAATAGGGCAGTTATCCTTCTCTCATGCGCCGCATACCTCGTCTTTTAGCCCTCATGGGCGTCGGGGTCGCAGCACTCACACTCTCATCTTGCTCATCTAAAAACATCTCAACCTTTGGTTACGACAAGAGTGCTTCATCTATTAACAGCATCTCTAATCCACTGTGGACATGGGCATGGATCGCAGCTGGAGTTGTCGGTGTTATTACCGCGGTGTTGATTATGTGGCCAGTCTTTTTCCACCGTAAGAAAAATGATGCTTTCCCAAAGCAGACCCAATACAACATCCCAGTTGAAATTGCTTACACACTGATTCCTTTTATCATCGTTGCCGTGCTCTTTGTCTTTACTGCAGTTGATGAATCAAAAATTACAAAGATTGATACGCCAGCAACAGCGCCTCATAACATTCATGTGAATGGAATGCAGTGGTCATGGCAATTTACTTACGATGATGTAAATCCCGCTCCAACTGTGACAGGAATTCCTGACCAGCGTCCAGAGCTAGTCCTGCCTCTTGGAGAAAAAGTTCTCTTTTCTCTTGATTCATCAGATGTTGATCACGCATTTTGGATTCCTGATTTCATGATGCAGATGCAGGCCCTGCCTGGTGTGACCAATCACTTTGAATTCGCAGCACAAAAGCTCGGCACCTTCAGAGGCTTCTGCAACATTTTGTGCGGACGAAATCACTCACAGATGCGCTTCACCGTAAAGGTAGTAACTCCAGATCAATACAAGGCATACATCAATTCACTGAAGGTGGCATAAGCAATGACAACTTTTCTTGAGCCAACAGTAAACACCCCAAATTACGAGAAGAAAGTCATGAAGTCCAAGAGTAAAGGACGCATCTTCGTTAAGTGGGCAACCTCAACTGACCACAAGACAATTGGTTATCTCTATTTGATGACATCTTTTGCATGGTTTTTGATTGCTGGAGTACTTGCACTGCTTCTTCGCGCAGAGCTAGCCCGCCCAGGAATGCAATTTTTAAGTACTGAGCAATACAACCAAATCTTCACGATGCACGGAACTATTATGCTCTTGATGTTTGCAACACCTCTCTTTGTTGGTTTTGCTAACGTGATCATGCCTTTGCAGATTGGCGCGGCTGACGTTGCCTTCCCTCGTCTGAACATGCTTTCTTATTGGCTCTATTTATTTGGCGGACTTATGGCCTTCGGAGGATTCTTAAGTCCAGGAGGCGCGGCATCATTTGGATGGACTGCATACGCACCACTTGCTAACTCTCAATATTCGCCAGGAATTGGTGGGGATCTGTGGGTCATAGGCCTTGCTATTTCAGGTCTTGGAACAATTATGGGCGGCGTTAACTTCATAACAACTATTTTCACAATGCGTGCACCTGGTATGACGATGTTTCGCATGTCGATCTTCTCTTGGAATGTATTACTCACATCGATTCTTGTTCTCCTTGCCTTCCCTCCTTTAGCTGCAGCTCTTCTTGGTCTTGAAAGTGATCGGCTATTTGGTTCACATCTTTTTGATCCGGCAAATGGTGGAGCAATGCTCTGGCAGCATCTTTTCTGGTTCTTTGGGCACCCAGAGGTTTATATCTTGGCGTTGCCATTCTTTGGAATTGCGACCGAAATTCTTCCCGTATTTAGTCGCAAGCCAATCTTTGGTTATAAGGGATTGATTGCAGCGACGATTGCAATCTCAGCTCTCTCTGTCGCAGTGTGGGCCCACCATATGTTTGCAAGCGGACAAGTACTTCTCCCATTCTTCTCCTTTATGACATTTTTGATCGGTGTACCAACGGGTGTGAAGTTCTTCAACTGGATTGGAACAATGTGGAGAGGCTCACTCACATTTGAGACACCGATGCTCTTTATCGTTGGGTTCCTTATTACATTCCTCTTTGGAGGCCTGACCGGAATTATTTTGGCTAGCCCACCGATGGACTTCGCTGTGTCTGCTTCTTACTTTGTTGTTGCTCACTTCCACTATGTGCTCTTTGGAACTGTGGTCTTTGCGATGTTTGGAGGCTTCTACTTCTGGTGGCCAAAGATGACAGGTCACATGCTTAATGAGCGCCTTGGAAAGATTCATTTCTGGACGCTTTTCTTTGGTTTCCACCTCACATTCTTAGTTCAACACTGGCTTGGAATTAAGGGAATGCCACGCCGCTATGCCGATTACTTAGCATCAGATGGCTTTACAACCATGAACACTATTTCAACTATTGGTTCATTCCTTCTTGCTCTTTCTATGATTCCATTCATGCTTAACGTGTGGATTAGTCGTAAATCACCAAAGGTCACTGTTGATGATCCATGGGGTTACGGAGCATCACTTGAATGGGCAACATCATGCCCACCTCCACGCCATAATTTCTTATCGTTGCCACGCATTCGCTCAGAGCGTCCAGCATTTGATCTGCATCACCCTGATATTCATACGGAAGGCCACTAATCACATGAAAGCGATGTGGAAGTTATTCCTAGGGTTGGCAGTTTTTTATGCAATCATCGCTGTCATTTATTGGAAGGTAGGCGGAGAAGCACTTGGAATTACAGGTATTACTTTGAGCTCTGGCCTTGCATTGATTATTGGTTTTTATCTCTGGTTTAACGATAAGCGCACAGGATTGATTCCTTCAGATAATTTGCAGGGGGAAATTGTTGATGCAGCAGGTGAACTTGGGTTCTATTCACCACATTCTTGGTGGCCACTGCCAGTGGCGTTATCTGCTTGCACAATGGGTTTAGGTCTACTTCTTGGTTGGTGGCTAACGGTCATTGGAATTGGCGCACTACTCATTAGCATTCTTGGATTCACTCTTGAATATGAGAAGCCTGGAGCTGGCGCAGAGCATTAAGAGTGTTCCTTATTTTATTGGAATAACAATTTCGTTGTAATGAAGAAACCCTGGCTTAAAAGGTGGATCAAATCGGCAGACTCTCGTCTCAGCCTTAAGTTCAAGGCTATTTTCCTCTGCAAGTGCGCGAAGTTCTGATTCTTTTCTCTTCAATATTTCTAGGTCTGCTCGTCCTTTAAAGGAGAGTGCAACGCAATTTTCAATAGGTAAATCACGAAGTGCTACGCGAGCATTGGTAGGAGTAGGTAGATCTTGCATGAGTGAGCCTGCTGGCATTACAAAAGAAATTTTCCACGCTTGAGAATCAAGTCCATGCTCAGTAAGTGCAATAACAGGGGCGGTCATTGAAATTTTCTCTGCGTTGCTATTGCCCTTAGATAGATAGCCAAAGAGTGATCCGAAGGCATTCTGCGCAGCATCCCGGTAAGTATCTAAACTGCTGACTTCAGCAATGACACATGGTTCATACTGACGAAGCTCAAAGCCCGAATACTTTTCCAGCACTGTGTATTTTTGACGCTCAGTCACTATTTCTCGTTCCGCAATTTTCTAGGGGGATTACTACCCAATGAGGTTACTGCAGATGCGTCAGGACCGCATTTCAAGTGAGCGTAGGGTTTCTAGCAAAACTTTCTAAACAGCCCGGTGCACAGAAGTAATAGGTCTTGCCCTCATGTTTATAGGTGTGAATTGCATCAGCCTTATTCACCTGCATCCCACAGATTGGATCAATCGCAAATGGTGAGTTATCACTCTTATCGCGAGTGAGATAAAGGGCAATGAGCCCAATAGCAACAAGACAGGCGATGGCGTTGAGCCAAGTGGTTCTGTTATTGCCAAAACTTCCCATCCTTGCCATGAGCATCGTAGATGAATGGCTTGGAAGAATATTAAGTGCTTTAAATATTGCCTCTGTTACAAGCCCTGCCACACTCATGGTTAGCCAGAAGACCGCAACTAATCTATAAGTGAATTTCACCCCGTAGTACTTTCTATAGATCAAGATCAGGGGAAGAGAGAGTAAGTCTGCGAAAATGAAGGAGATTGTTCCGCCAAATGAGATTCCAGCGCTCCATAAACCGGCGCCTAAGGGAATATTTCCCACAGAACAGACAAAACTAATGCAGGCGATCACCGGTGCGATGAAAGCATTTTCGAGTGTGGCAAGAAATCCATGCCCCTGCAAGAACAGTGCGTGCCACCAAGATATCGGCACAAGGCGATCTGCTAGCCCTGCAATGAGGAAGCCGACCATAAGCTCATAACGAATCATTTTAATATCACCGATAGTAAATCCTGCTGCGTCATGCCAGGTTGATGAGCGCACGGCAGAGGAGCTTTCCATAGATGCGGTTTGTTGCGTGAGAGGTTGAGTCGCAAAACGGGGCAAGAGGAGTGTGAGCAGGACAATCATGATCGCCCCGCCAATGAATTCAGCTAGTGCAAATTGCCAACCGAGGAGAACAAAGAGCACGAGTCCAAGTTCGATAACAAGATTAGTACTGGCAAACATAAAGATCATCGATGTTGTGAAGTCAGCACCTTTATTAAATAGGGATTTTGCTGCAGAACTTGCAGCATACGAGCAGCTTGAACTTATTGCTCCAAAAAAAGATGCCTTGATAACCGAAACTGGTTTGTGATCGCCGAGTTGTTTTGCAATTGCTGCGCGGGAGCCAAAGGCTTGGATTGCACCTGAAATGCTAAAACCAAGTACAAGCGCCCAAAAAGTTGAATAGAACATCCACCAACCATCACTGATTGCTGAGAAAAATTTGCTCACAGCCCCAACTCTAGTGATGCTGGGATTTAGTGGTGATCGAGTTCTTTAAGATCACTTAATGTTGGAGCAGGAATCTGTGTTGAGTGAGCTTGATTCATGCGCTTGCGAAGTTTGCCCTTAATTCCTCTGGTTGCAGATTCAGGAAGCGGGGCTGGGAGAGCATCAGGCTGCTGGTGCTGAGTGAGTGTCCACTTTTGAGCATCGGTCAGTTGCTCGTGTACTTCAACCATTTCACCACTTGGAAGCATGACCAAGCGTCCAGTTTCCTTGCCATGAAGGACAAGGTCACGGTCAGCACGCTGAAGTGAGAGACAGATGCGCTTTGTAATGATGAAGACGATTGGAGGAACGATAAATAGACCGAACCTGGTAAACCACATGATTCCATTAATAGTTAAGTGGAAGTGCGTTGCAATAACGTCGTTACCACCATTAACCAGAGAAATAATCATGAACGCGATCGACATAGCTCCAAGTGCAGTGCGATTAGGCGCATTGCGTGGGCGATCAAGGAGATGATGTTCGCGCTTATCGCCTGTTACCCATGATTCGATAAATGGATAGAGCGCCATGCCTGTGAACAAAATTCCAGGAAGGATCAAACCAGGAAGCAAAATATTCCACGAGATCGTATGACCAAAGGCGTGTGTTTCAAGAGGCGGCGCCATACGGACCAAACCATCAAGCCAACCCATATACCAATCGGGTTGTGAGCCTGCAGAAATTTGTCCAGGTGTATATGGACCATAAAGCCAGATTGGGTTAATAGAAGCTACTGCTCCAAGAAATGCTGTTACGCCAAAGACAATAAAGAAAAATCCTCCAGCTTTAGCCATATAGACAGGCATGAGTGGATAACCAACGACGTTCTTCTCTGTGCGTCCTGGGCCAGGAAATTGAGTGTGCTTCTGATACCAAACGAGCATTAAGTGGATGGTGATCAATGCAAGGAATAATCCTGGCAAGAGCAATACATGCACGGTGTAGATACGTGGGATAAATGCTGTTCCGGGGAACGGTCCGCCAAAGGCAAAGAATGCTAGATACGAACCAACGACAGGTAAGGCTTGGATGATTGCTTCGGCAATGCGAATACCGGTTCCTGAAAGAAGATCATCGGGCAGCGAGTAACCCAAGAAACCTTCAACAATTCCAAAAGTGAGAAGGCCAATACCAATGATCCAGTTGAATTCACGTGGCTTGCGAAAAGCTCCAGTGAAGAAAATCCGGAAAAGGTGGGCAACGATAGCTGCCATAAAAATAAGGGCAGCCCAGTGGTGAATTTGGCGCATAAGCAGGCCACCACGAACATCAAAAGAGATGTGCAATGTTGATGCATACGCCGAAGACATGCTGACGCCAGAGAGAGGAGCGTAGGCACCGTTATAGACAACATCGCGCTGAGATGGATCAAACCAAAAAGTTAGAAATGTTCCGGAAAGAAGCAAGATCACAAATGAGTACAAACAGATTTCACCGAGCATGAATGACCAGTGATCAGGAAATACTTTGGTGAGGTTCTTCTTAAGCCATTTAGCAGCGCCTGTGCGCTCATCAACATAATTGGCTACAGAACCTAAAGCCTTTTCGCTTCTTTTCATTTGGCACTCATTTCGTTCGTGTTATCCATTTGAAGAATTACGCTCCCAATAACTTGGTCCAACGGGCACGGTGAATCCCTGCTTTGCTACTAGGTAGCCCTCTGAGTCAACACTAATGGCTAGCTGGGGTAGTGGCCGGGCGGCAGGTCCGAAGACCACCTTGGCAGCACGTGTCACATCAAATGTTGATTGGTGGCATGGGCAAAGCAAATGATGTGTTTGTTGTTCATAGAGTGCAACTGCGCATCCCATATGCGTACATATCTTTGAGAAAGCGATGATTCCGTTATATGTCCAAGCGAGGCGTTCTGGATCTAAGTTGAAATCCTCTGGGCGAAGGCGAATAAGAAGGACTGCGTCCTTGCCAACATTTTCTAGCGTGCGCTCTTCTCCTTTTTTAAGTTCTGGAAGAACTTGGGCAACAGCGCCTACTTCAAGATCTGATGGTTTGATATATGCCCCACCTGGATCTAGAACTAAACGTGTTCCAGAAGACCAGTTTGTTGTTTCAAAAAACTTCTTTGGTAGCGGGCCAAGGTCACGAAGCAGTACAAGAGGAGAGAGACCAACAACACCGAGTGCAAGGCCAAGTGTGCGCTTAATAAGTGGTCGACGAGCGATACCCGCTTCACCTCCGCGCTCTTTAAAGGTTTCGACAAAATCTGCGCGGTCTTGATCTTCAGAGCGAAGTTCATGACGCTCTTGAATAACTTCTGTATCGGGCATTAATTTCTTAGCCCATTGAATTGCCCCGAGTCCAATACAAAGCGTTGCAACTGTTAACCCAATACCTAGAGACATTTGTTGAACATTTGTGCTACCTAGAATTGGGATAAAGATATAAACATCAGACTTAATAAATATATAAGCGGCGATTGTTCCTACTGTTCCTAGCGCGGAGAGTAAGAAGAGAACTGCTACTTGCTGTTCAGCGCGTTTTGCAGCTTTGGGATCAGTATCTGCCTTGCGGTGAACATGCTCTGGCAGTCCAGGGTTTTGGAAACGCTCAATGTTTGACACGCTATCTCGCCTTCATTGCTAGCCATACGGCTATACCGATAAGAAGTCCTAAACCAAGTGTCCATACAAGTAAGCCTTCAGTTACTGGTCCCACACGACCAAGTGAGGCGCCGCCAAGATTCTTCTCTTGATTTGCTGATTGAAGCCAAGCAATGAGGGAGAGTTTTTCTTGGGGAGTAATCGTTGTATCTGAAAATTTAGGCATTGATTGCGGGCCGGTGATAAGTGCTTCATAGACATACTTTGGTTCGACACCCATAAGTGATGGCGCATATTTACCGTTTGTCAGCGCCCCACCTTGTCCAGCAAAGTTATGACACATTGCGCAATTTGTTCTAAAGAGTTGGCCGCCTTGAGCGATATTTCCATCGCGCTGCCAATTTAGGCTTTCACTTGTTACAGATGCAGGTCCTGGAGCAAGAGATGCGACATAGGCAGCAAGGGCTGCAGTTTCATCTGCGTTATAGACCGGCTTCTTGCGCATTGCTTGCTGGCTCATATCCGCCATTGGCATACGCCCAGTTCCGACTTGGAAATCAACCGCAGCTGCTCCAACACCAATAAGAGATGGCGCGATTGCTCCACCTTCTGCATTTAGTCCATGACATGAAGAACATCCACGTAAGAAGATTGCTTTGCCTTGAGAAACTAGAGGTGATGTTGAACTAGTTGCTGCAGGTTGCGCTCCGGGCAGAGCCGAAGCCATCCCAAAGGCTGTTCCAATTGTGAAGAGCGCGGCAACGACCAAGATAGGGCCGGCGATCTTGCGCCTTCTAAATCTTGCGAACTTGTTCAATGCTGCTCCTATTTAATCAAATAAATCGCTGAGAAAAGTGCAATCCAAACAATGTCAACAAAGTGCCAGTAGTAAGAGACAACAATTGCTGTTGTTGCTTGTGAGTGGCCAAATTTCTTTGCTTTATTTACACGAATGAGTACGACAAGAAAGGCAAGTAGCCCGCCCGTTACGTGTAATCCGTGAAAGCCAGTAGTTATATAAAAGACAGATCCATAGGCCTTAGATGAAAGTGATAGCCCATCTCTGACTAGGTTTGCATACTCATAAATTTGTCCACCAATAAAGAAGGCACCCATAAGGAATGTCAGAGCGAACCACTCACGCATACCCCACTTAGAGAATTGGCGCAGTGAACCAGTGCGCTTTGATTGAAAACGTTCTGCTGCAAATACACCGAACTGACATGTCACCGATGAAAGTACTAACACGGTTGTGTTAACCGCAGCGAACTTAACGTTGAGCATTCCGGTTGATTCAAGCCATACCTTTGGACCCTGAACAGCGCGTGTAGTGAAATACATTGCGAAGAGTGCTGCGAAGAACATAAGTTCTGAAGAGAGCCAGACGATGGTTCCAACTGCCACGATATTCGGGCGGTTATTTTTAGCTGGAGCATCCATTGTGGTCACGAGGAGATTATTCCCGATTTCCTCGAGGATTCTTAATGGCAGAGCCCTCTTGGCCTACTTATTGTGGGTGAGCCTGATCACGCGCTAGGTAGGATCGCACAATGGATTCCCTAGGCCTCTCATGGCCCGCAATCATTGGCCAATTGGCCGATAGCGAGTTGCTTTCTTCCGAGCAAGCCCGATGGTCAATGGGGCAGATTCTCTCTGATTCAGCAAGCAAAGATCAGATCAAAGAATTCTTATTGGGCATTCAAGCCAGAGGCGAGAGCGCTTCTGAAGTCGCAGCGTTTATCGAAGTGATGTTTGAACATAGCGCTCCTATTTCTATAAGAGATAGAGCTGTTGACCCTGTTGGGACAGGAGGCGATGGCGCTAACACAATTAATATTTCAACAACCGCTGCAATCATTGCAAGCGCCGCAGGCGTAAAAGTAGTCAAGCACGGAGCTAGAGCCGCTTCATCTAAATCAGGAGCCGCAGATCTTCTTGAGGCGCTGGGTGTAAATATCGACCTAGATGGAGCTCAAGTTGCGAGAACTTTTGAAGCAACCGGGATTGGTTTCTGCTTTGCTCCTAAATTTCATCCAGCAATGCGATTTGCTGCCCCTGCAAGAAAAGAACTGGGCCAAGCATCTGTTTTTAATATCTTGGGCCCTCTTGCTAACCCTGCAAAACCCAAAGCGATCTCACTAGGCGTCTCAAAAGAGAAGATGATCCCGATCATGGCAGAAGTGCTGATGAAGCGGGGGACAGAAGGATTTATATTTCGCGGCGATGACGGGATTGATGAGATCACTCTTTCGACCACCTCTACGATTGTTCAAATAAATGATGGGCAGATGAAAACTGAAAAGTTTGATCCAGAGTCACTTGGAATCTCCAGGGCGCCTATTGAAAGCCTTGTTGGCGGTGAATCTGAATACAACGCAGCAGTTGCGTTGCGCATTTTCTCTGGAGAGAAGTTTGCACCCAGAGACGCCGTACTACTTAATGCTGCTGCAGCCATTGCTGCTTATGAAGCTGACTTTGGGAAATCAATTACAGAGCAATTAGCATCTGGTTATGCAAAGGCGTCAGCTGCCGTGGATTCAGGGGCGGCACTTGAAACACTCAAGAATTGGGCGATCTTCACGCAGTCTATTAAATAAGTCTTGAATCTCGCTGTATTCGTTTACGAGAGAATTTCTGCAAATCCTCAAAGTTCTCCACGCCAAAACTACCCAACCGTTCAAAGAGGCGATGCATAACCTCTGTGGTTGTTTGAGCATCATCTAACGCTCTGTGAGTGGGGGTTACTTCAGTATTAAAAAATGTAGCAAGGGTTCCGAGTTTACAATTAATTACTTCATCTCTTGTGAGAAGTTGGCGAGCCAGCCTTGCCGTATCAATAACTTCATATTTTGGCCAAGGGTGCTCTAGTTCTTTGGCCGCTGCTTTGAGGAAACCAATATCAAAAGGTGCGTTATGAGCAACGAGTACCGCCTCATCTTCCAGGCCGCAGAATGTAATGAATTCAGGGAGTACCTCATCAATGATGGGCGATAGGCGCACCATCTCATCAGTTATTCCGGTCAACTCGGTAATGAAATCGGGGATAGGTGAAAGTGGATTCACAAAAGTTTTAAATTCCTGCTGAACTACGCCGCCTCTTACTTTTACTGCTCCAATTTCAGTGATGACAGCTCCTGCAAAAGGACTACCCCCTGTGGTCTCCAAATCGACCACAATAAAGGTGGTCTCACTCAAAAGCTTTGGGGAGTTCATATGAGTAACGCTAGCGTGATCATCTGACAATACGCCTTCACATTGACCTTGAGTCTTGCGCTGGCTACCTTCTATCAGTGTCCTTAGTAAAAATTATTCCTGCTTTTGTTGCCACCGCCCTCTTTCTTGCGATGGTTCCTGGGCAGGGAATGGCAATGATTTTGCGCCAATGCTTAGTCGGTGGAAGACGCGCAGCCTTTTACTCAGTTTTTGGAAATGCAACGGGACTTCTTATTTGGGGTGCGCTTTCATCTGTTGGTCTATCTGCGATATTTGCTAAATCACATACCGCATTTTCTATTCTCAAATATGCTGGTGTTATCTTCCTCGTTGGTTTAGCGGTTCAAACGCTTTTGCAACTTCGAAATGAATTTGGAAAATTTGATTATGCGGGCGGCGCTAAAACCAAGCGCCTTGCTGCCTATCGGTTAGGGCTCCTTACCAATCTCACTAATGTGAAGGCGGCTGTCTTTGCCGTTGCTTTTATCCCTCAGTTTGTACCTAAGCATTTTTCTCTTGCTTGGGGCATTCTCTTGCTCGCATGTGTTCAAATATGCGTGTCGGTCTCTTGGTATTCATTCCTTATAACTGTCGTCGACAAGGCATCTGTATTCCTTGCTCGTCCTGCCGTCCGAAGGACCCTCACGGCGATCTCTGCTGTGGGGATCATTGTCTTGGCTATTGGTCTATTTTTTACCAGTCCAAGGTAAGTTTGCGCCATGATCACACTTCCAAAAACAGACCTCACAGTTCATCCGCTTTGCCTTGGTGGAAATACCTTTGGGTGGAGCGCTAATGAATCAGAATCTTTTGCCGTCCTCGATGCCTATTTTGAAGCGGGCGGCAATTTTATTGATACTGCCGATGTTTATTCTGAATGGAAAGAGGGAAATAAGGGCGGGGAATCAGAAACCATTATCGGTAATTGGATGAAATCTCGGGGCAACCGAGATAAATTAGTAATTGCCACTAAAGTTGCAAAGCTTTCAACTCGTCCTGGTTTATCAAAAGAAAATATCAATGCGGCTCTTGATGACTCTTTGCGCCGTCTACAAACTGACAGAATTGATCTCTATTATTCCCATGAAGATGATAAAAAGACCTCAATAGAGGAAACGCTAGCGACATATACAGATGTTATAAAAGCTGGAAAGATTCGCTACATAGGCGCTTCGCAACATACTGGTGAGCGTTTGAGAATTGCAATTGAAACTTCAATTAAAAATGACTTTGCCCAATATGTGGTCCTGCAAGATCAATACAACCTCATGGAGCGCAATCCCTTTGAGGCAGAGCAAGCGGAAGTAGTTAAGAGTTTAGGAATTTCAGCATTACCTTTTTATGGACTTGCTAGAGGATTTTTATCTGGCAAATACCGACCTGGCATTAACGTTGATTCAGTCCGTGCTGAAAGCGTTCAGGAATATCAGAGCGAAAAAGGCTGGCAAGTGGTTGGGGCCCTTGAGAAGATTGCAAAGGTCCATGATGCTTCACTTTCATCAGTTGCACTTGGTTGGTTGCGTGCAAATTCTGCCGTGAGCACTCCCATTGCAAGTGCTCGTACGGTAGAGCAACTCAAGGAGATAATGAAGGTCATCTCCCTTATAAGTGAAGAAGTCACATCTCTTAACGCTGCTAGCTCATAGCATTTTCATGCAGTTCTCTTTTGAAAGCGCACGTATCTTTGCCCGTCCCTTTGAATTGAGTGATGAGGCGGACCTGCTTGAGTATCAGTCAGATGAAAACGTCGTCCGGTATATACCTTGGCCAAAGCGAACCCGAGATCAAGTGCATGAGGCTTTAATAAAAAGCATTTCCTCCACAAAATTTACCGAAAATGAAGACCACCTTGATTTTGTTTGGCAGCTCAAGGAGAGTGGAAAAGTAATAGGCCAATCCAATATTGGGCTCGTTGCAAAAGAACACCATCATGCAGAAATTGGATGGGTGGTAAACCCTTCATATTCAAACCAAGGTTATGCAACAGAAGTGACCAAGGCTCTCATAACCTTTGCTTTCCAGAGCTTTGATCTCCACCGCATATCTGCATATATCGACCAGAGAAATAGCGCATCTATCAGAGTTGCAGAGCGCCTGGGCATGCGACTTGAAGCGAACTATAAGGAAGATGAACTATTTAAAGGTGAGTGGGTAAGCGGCAATCTCTACGCTGTTTTGAAATCAGAATGGAAATAAAAAAGCCCGCCAGCAATGTGGCGGGCTTTTTTAATACTGCTTATACGTGGATTGTTGCAACTTCTTGAATTGCCTTTGGATTCTTCTTCTTCAAAACGAAGAGGGAGATGACTCCAACAGCCATCCATACCGCCATGAAGTAGGCAGCATATGAAAGTGGCTTAGCAAGTGAGACGATGAATCCAAGTCCTGGGATGCCGGTAATGCCAGCAGCATTGAGGAATCCAGGGATAAGGAAGAGAACACCAATGACAGGCACAATGATGTGCAGGAATAGGTGGCGCTCTTCTTTGCGGTGCTTTGCGTAATACCCAATACAAGCGATATTTGCCACGATATAGACAAGTACAACAACTACAACAAGACCGGTCGCAACGATTCCGAATGCAACCTGTGGTGTGTACTTAAATCCAAGACCAAGTCCTAGAACTAGCCCAATGATGAGCTGTAGTAGAAGAGCATTGCGTGGAGACTTATATTTTGCATCTAGGTTTGCAAGACTGCGTGGGAATGCTCCTGCTCGACCAAATGCATAAGCGGTACGTGTAAAGACGTTTGCTCCTGCGTTCGCATTAGCGATTGTTGAGTTTACGATCGCGATGATGACAAATACGTAGAAGATACCTGAGACGCCTTTAGCTAGACCATCCCATGGGACACCGTTGTTAAATCCAGCAAAATCCTTGAAATTATCTGGACCAAAGACAACAGT
>CAIUAO010000043.1 GCA_903897155.1 uncultured Actinomycetes bacterium
ATATTGATGGTGTTGAACTTGAATTTACTCATGAAGCACTAGAACTTGTTGCAGATCTCGCAATCAAGAGAGGTACTGGTGCTCGAGGCCTTCGAGCAATCATGGAAGAGACGCTTCTGGGTGTTATGTATGAAGTTCCATCACGCGCTGAAGTTGAGCGAGTAATCATCACTCCGGAAGTCGTAATGAAGGAAGCTACCCCGCAATACATCAATCGCGGAACTGGCCCTAAGCGCGCAGTAAAAGGTGAAAAGAGCACAGAAGAGAAGAGCGCTTAACTTTTAATCTAGACTGACGTCCCTATGAATCAGTCCGATAAGAGACCCGAACTCGCTGCAAGCTTTAGCCCAGCTGAGATTGAAGGCGTTCTCTACAAGAAGTGGCAAGATGGTGGATATTTCACCGCGGATGCATCTTCATCTAAACCACCATTCACAATTGTTATTCCGCCACCCAATGTGACTGGAAGTCTTCATATTGGTCACGCGCTTGATCACACCCTGCAAGATATTTTGATTCGTATGAAGCGAATGAAAGGTTTTGAAGCTCTTTGGCTTCCTGGAATGGATCACGCTGGTATTGCAACTCAAAACGTTGTCGAAAAACAATTGGCTACACAAGGTAGAACGCGTCATGATTTAGGTCGCGAAAAGTTTGTTGAAAAAGTCTGGGAATGGAAGAAAGAATCAGGCGGAGCAATTCTTGCTCAAATGAAACGTTTGGGTGACAGCGTTGATTGGTCGCGTGAGCGCTTCACGATGGATGAAGGATTATCTAAAGCAGTACTTGAAATCTTTAAGCGCCTATATGACGCAGGCCTTATTTACCGCGCAGAGCGAATCATTAATTGGTGCCCAAGATGTTTGACTGCTCTTTCCGATATCGAAGTTGAGCATTCTGATGTTGCAGGTGAATTTGTATCAGTTCGATATGGTGATGGGGATTTATCAATTACCGTTGCAACAACCCGTCCAGAAACAATGTTGGGTGACGGAGCGGTTGCAGTTCATCCCGATGACCCAAGGTATTCACATCTAGTTGGTAAGCAAGTATTACTTCCACTTGCCAACAGAATGATTCCAATTATTGCTGACGAGTTAGTAGATCCTGACTTTGGAACGGGCGCAGTAAAGGTAACAGGAGCTCATGATCCGAATGACTTTGAAATGGCTACACGCCATGGCATTGAGATGCCAATCATCATGAATATCAATGCGGTGATGGAAGGCTCAAATACTCAGTTTGATGGCATGGATCGCTTTGATGCACGTGTTGCTGTTGTTGAAGAACTTCGTAAACAAGGACGAGTTGTTGCTGAAAAGCGCCCATACATGCACTCTGTTGGACATTGCCAACGATGTGAAACGATTGTTGAGCCTCGCCTTTCTAAACAGTGGTTTGTCAAAGTTGCTCCACTTGCAAAAGCTGCCGGAGATGCTGTTCGTGATGGCCGCGTAAAGATTGAACCAGAAGAACTCGCTCCGCGTTATTTTGATTGGATCGATAACATGCATGACTGGTGCATTTCGCGTCAGTTGTGGTGGGGTCATCGAATTCCTGTGTATTACGGACCAAATGATGAAGTAGTTGTATGTGGACCAAACGATGTTCCACCTGCCGGCTACACACAAGATCCAGATGTATTAGATACATGGTTCTCATCTGGTTTATGGCCATTTTCAACACTTGGTTGGCCAGAAGAAAGTGCTGATCTCAAGAAGTTTTATCCAACGAGTGTTTTAGTTACTGGTTATGACATTTTGTTCTTCTGGGTTGCTCGCATGATGCTCATGGGGCTTTTTGCAATGGATGGCGTTGCGCCATTTAAAACAATTGCTCTGCATGGATTAGTTCGAGATCGTTTTGGTAAAAAGATGTCTAAGAGCCGTGGAAATACTGTTGATCCAATTGAGTTTATGGATAAGTACGGATCCGATGCACTTCGCTTCACATTAGCAAGAGGCGCCAATCCAGGAGCAGACCAAGCGCTAGCCGAAGAGTGGATTGCAGGTGCTCGTAACTTTGCAACCAAACTATGGAACGCAACGCGCTTTGCAATGCTCAATGGCGCTAACGTTGAAGGAGAGTTACCTGAGTTCTCTACGCTCAATGTCATCGACCAATGGATTCTGACTCGTTTAAATGAAACTATTAAAGAGGCAGATGCTTATTTAGAGTCATTTGAATTCGCAAAAGCGTGTGAGCTGATTTATCACTTTGCTTGGGATGATTTATGCGATTGGTATCTAGAGCTCACTAAGTCCACGTTTGCTGGGGATGATTCAGCGCCAACGGCAAGAGTTCTTGGACATGTCCTAGATCAGCTATTGCGACTACTTCATCCGTCTATGCCATTTATTACGGAAGAACTCTGGTGCACTCTCACAGGTGGGCAGACTCTTGTTAATGCAGCATGGCCGGTATCAGATGAAAAGCTTGTAAATCCTGATTCCATTAAGGCCGTGGCCACTATCCAAGAGATCATCACTGACATTCGTAGATTTAGAAATGATCAAGGGATTAAGACTTCAGCAAAAATTATTGCTAAGTTTTCGGGTCTTGGTGAACTTGCGGCATATGAAGATTCGATTCGTTTCATCGTTCGCTGTGACAAAGCAGAAGGAAGCTACACAGCAAAGATTGAAGTTGGTTCCGTCACCGTTGAGTTTGATCTCACGGGGGCAATTGATATCAAAGCAGAGCGTGCGCGTTTAACTAAGGATTTAGCAACTGCCCTAAAGGATTTAACAACTGCTCAGGTCAAACTAGATAACGAAGGCTTTATGGCGAAAGCACCTCTTGATGTTGTGACTGAAATCAGAGAGCGTTTAGTTCTAACAACTGCTGACATTGCAAGGTTAGAAGCCGCATTAGCCGCGCTTCCTGCAGAATAAATATGACAACGTCTGAAGACTTCGAGGTAGTAGCACTTATAGAAAAAGAGTTGAATAAACGCTGGCCAGAAACAAAGATTGAGCCTTCACTGGATCGCATTGCTGCCCTGTGTGATGCACTCGGTTCACCGCAGCTTTCTTACCCCACTGTCCATATTGCTGGGACAAATGGAAAGACGACTACAGCGCGCATGAGTGATGCACTTTTTCGCGGGCTTGGGTATCGCACAGGGCGTTTTACAAGTCCGCATCTAGAGAGTTTTTTAGAACGAATTTCTATTAATGGGTTAGCAATTACTCCTGAAGGAATTATTTCAACATATAACGATGTTGCTCTTTATTTTGACCTTATTGATAGCAGACAAGAGCATCCGATTTCATTTTTTGAAGCTATGACAGCACTTGCATTTGTTGCCTTCGCAGAATTTCCTGTGGATATTGCTGTGATTGAAGCAGGGATGGGTGGTGAATGGGATGCAACTAATGTTATTCAAAGTCAGGTTTCAGTTATAACTCCTATTGGCTTAGATCATATGGAGTACCTTGGAAACACACTTGAAGAGATTGCGTTAACAAAGTCAGGAATTATTAAGCCAGAGTCACATGTTGTTTTAGCAGCTCAGAAGCCAGAAGTAGCAACTGTATTAATGGCGCGCGTTCTAGAACGTGCAGCAATCCCTTATCGCGAGGGAGTCGAGTTTGCTGTAAAGAAAAGAGATCTGGCAGTAGGTGGTCAGCTTCTAACAATTGAAGGCATTCACGGTACCTACACAGATATTTTCGTGCCTCTCTATGGCGCTCATCAAGCCACAAATGCTGCACTTTCATTAGTCACAGCTGAGGCATTCGCCGGAGTTCAATTAGACGAGGAAGTAGTCCGTAACTCATTTTTGGCAGTTGATTCCCCAGGAAGACTTGAAATTGTTTATCGGGACCCAACAGTTATTATTGATGCAGCGCACAATCCACATGGTGCTCATGCACTTTCTATTACTTTGGCCAACGAATTTGATTTTGAAAGTATTTTTGGGGTTCTTGCTATCTTGGGAGACAAAGATGTTGATGGAGTTCTGGCTGAGCTGGAGAAAGTAATTGACAGGCTTGTTGTTACGCAGAATTCATCAGATCGTGCGATGCCTGCTGATGAACTATATAAACGAGCAGTAAATGTTTTTGGGCAAGACCGCACATATCTTGAGCCTGATTTGAGGAGTGCAATTACCTACTCAATGGAACAGTGCACTTTGCTCAACCAGGTCAGCGAAGGAATTTCATCAGTGGTGGTTACTGGTTCAGTAGTGACAGCAGGGGAGAGTCGTAAAATTCTCAGAAGTATTGCGGGCAGAAACGATGGTTCGTTGTGAGAGTACTAGGAGCGTCGGTTCTTGCAATGGAATCTTTAGTAATGGGATTTGCGCTATTGCTTGCCATGGACAAACACAGCGGGGCTGAAATTACTTTGGGAGCGATACTTGCACTGCTAATTTTAATAACTGCAGGGATGACAAAGAGGGTGAGTGGCTGGATCCTGGGAAGTATCTGGCAGATCTGCTTGATCGCTTACGGCATGGTTGTCCCCACTATGTATTTCATGGGAGCACTCTTTGCTCTTCTTTGGGTGTGCGCCTATTTCATAGGGAAAAAGGGCGAGAGAGCCCGCGCTCAAATGATGGATACACTTGGCCCATGGAAAGAACCCTCGTCTTAATCAAGCCCGATGGCGTTAAGCGCAATTTGGTGGGACAAGTTCTTTCTCGTATTGAAGCTAAAGGTTATTCACTCGTTGCAATCAAAACTATGAACGCTGATCGTCCACTTCTTGCCAAGCATTATGCCGAGCATGAGGGCAAGCCATTTTTTGAACCGCTTATAGAGTTTATGACTTCTGGCCCAATCGTTGCAGTTATTGCAGAAGGCAATCGAGTAGTCGAAGGTTTTCGCAAACTAGCTGGAACAACAGATCCAACCACTGCTGAGCCTGGAACTATTCGTGGTGACCTAGCGGCAGATGTTGGAACAAAAGTTGTTCAAAATATTGTCCATGGTTCAGATTCAGTTGAATCAGCTAACCGTGAAATTGAAATTTTCTTCCCTGAGTTTGCGAAAGGACGCTAATGGCTAAGGAAAAGAACCATAACCGCATGTCGTTTATTGGACGAGATATGGCTGTTGATTTAGGAACCGCTAATACTCTTGTCTATGTAAGAGGTCGCGGCATAGTTCTTAATGAGCCATCAGTGGTCGCAGTCAATCAAGACACTGGAGCGATTCTTGCTGTTGGTATTGAAGCCAAGCGCATGATTGGTCGTACTCCTGGAAACATTGTTGCAATTCGTCCACTTAAAGATGGCGTGATCGCTGACTTTGATACAACAGAGCGCATGCTTCGTTACTTTATTCAAAAGGTTCATCGCCGCCGTTATCTTGCAAAGCCTCGTATTGTCGTATGTGTTCCTTCAGGAATTACAGGAGTTGAACAGCGTGCTGTGAAAGATGCAGGGTATGCAGCTGGCGCACGTAAGGTCTACATCATTGAAGAACCTATGGCTGCTGCAATTGGTGCAGGTCTACCGATCCATGAGCCAACAGGAAATATGGTTGTTGATATTGGTGGAGGAACGACTGAAGTTGCTGTTATTTCTCTTGGAGGAATTGTTACTGCTCTTTCAATTCGCGTAGGCGGAGATGAATTGGATCAAGCAATTATTGACTGGGTAAAGCGTGAATATTCTCTCTTGCTTGGTGAGCGCACGGCTGAAGAAATTAAGATGGCAATTGGCTCTGCCTATCGCCTTCCTAATGAGCCAGATGCTGAAATTCGTGGTCGCGATCTTGCGACGGGTCTTCCTAAGACAATTCTGGTATCGGCTGAAGATATTCGTAAGGCGCTCGATGAGCCTGTCAATCAGATCATCAATGCAATCAAGAGCACATTGGATAAGACGCCACCTGAGCTTGCAAGTGATTTGATGGACCGAGGAATTGTTCTTACTGGTGGCGGAGCACTACTTCGTGGATTAGATGAGCGTTTGCGCCATGAAACTGGAATGCCGGTACATATTTGTGAGCGTCCGCTTCAAGCTGTTGCAGAAGGTTCAGGTAAGTGTGTTGAAGAATTTGAAGCCTTGGAAAAGGTTTTAAT
>CAIUAO010000044.1 GCA_903897155.1 uncultured Actinomycetes bacterium
TAAATGCCGCAAAATCTACGCTTGCTTCAGATCAAATCAAATTAGCTCAAGCCGCCGCAGCAATTCCAACTGCCGTCTCAAACGCAGCGCTGAAAAAGCCCGGATACCAGCAGGCAATTGATAATGCTCAGAACACACTGACAGCAGCGCAGAACACATATGAAAATTACGGCACGTACATTGCAACACAAGTTTCTATTGCGTATTGCTTATCATTAACTGGAGTTGACACGATTGCTAATGCACAGGGCTGCGTTACTTACATTTCTGACTACAACGCCTATTTGTCTGCGAAGTCCACATATAACAACGCTGTCACAGCGCAAACTACGGGCCTAGCTGCAGATCAAGCAGCGATCAAGAGCGCGCAAGATGCATATGACCTTATGAAGATCCAGATGGGTGTTACGACAGATACACCAACGGCTGCAGACTTCACCGTTGATCAGGCTGCTATTGCTACAGCAACAAAGAATTACGCATCAACCTTTGTGAAGGCACCTGTTTCAGGTGATGTGGCATCTATTAGCGCAACAGTCGGTCAGAACGCTCCCACAGCATCTTCTTCAGTGGTGGGATCTGTGAGTGGCTTTATCGTTCTAACTAATGTCTCTAATCTTGAAGTGCAGGCAAGCTTCTCAGAATCGGACGCTGCAAAGCTGGCAGCTGGACAAGCAGCAACCTTTACCTTCTCTGCTCTCCCCAATGCACAAGCAACAGGAAAAGTAATTCAAATTGATCTACTTCCCACAACAAGCGGTGGTGCTACCTCATACGGAGCGACTTTTGCTTTAGATAGCAAGGTTGCCGGACTTAAGTCGGGCATGACAGCAACCGTTACAGATTTAACTGCCTCAGTTAATAACGTTCTTCAAGTTGCCTCTGCTGCAGTAACAATTCGTGGCACACGAGGCGCAAGTGTGAATGTGGTGACAACTGTGGGCGGCAAGACGGTTCTAACTCGCACGCCAGTTACCGTTGGTCTGCAAGGAGATTCTGCCGTGCAGATCCTTTCTGGAATTAAAGCAGGAACTAAAGTTGCACTACCAAGTGCAAAGACAGCTGTTGGTTCAAATGGATTCCCAGTCGTATCAGGCTTAGGTGTCGCTATCCCTGGCGGCGGCGGTGGATTCGGCGGCGGCGGAGGCGGCCGCGGATAATGACAACTGTTATTGATGTTCAAAACGCTGTGAAGCGTTATGGCATCGGGGACTCTTCAATCTTTGCGCTAGATGGCGTGAGTTTAAAGATTGAGGCCGGTGAGTATGTGGCAATTATGGGTCCATCAGGTTCTGGCAAATCAACCTTGATGAACATCATGGGAGCCCTCGATAACCTCACATCTGGAAAGTATTTTCTAGATGGTATTGAGATTTCATCGATGGATGAGAACGCTCTTGCTGTTGTTCGTGGACGCAAGATTGGTTTTATCTTTCAATCATTTAATTTGATTCCTAGAACAACTGCTCTTGCAAACGTTGAGCTTCCCATGGCATATCAAGGAATTAAAGGCGCAGAACGTCGCAAGAGAGCTGAAGCGGCTTTAGCTGTTGTTGGACTAACAGATCGTATGAGCCATGAACCCACTGAGCTTTCAGGAGGCCAACAGCAACGTGTTGCTGTTGCTAGAGCTCTAGCTACACGCCCGGCGCTGTTATTGGCAGATGAACCAACCGGAGCGCTCGATTCAAAATCTACTCATGACTTACTAGATCTTTTCGATCAGATCAATGCAGCAGGTAGAACGGTTGTTGTCATTACCCATGAGCAAGATGTTGGAGAACGTGCAAAGAGAATTATCCGTATGAGAGATGGCAAGATCATCAGCGATGAATCAAATATTCGGCGTGCTTCATGAACATATTCGAGAGTATCAAGTTTGCCTTGCGAGGCCTGACAACAAACAAGCTGCGCACAGGGCTCACAACTCTTGGCATCATGATTGGTGTGATGTCAGTAATTATTTTGATCGCTGTGGGAAATGGATCCTCTAAAGCGGTTCAGCAATCACTTGATCGCCTAGGAACTAACTCACTTCAGATTCGACCTGGAGAGCGAGGTTTTGGTGGCGGGGGGTTCGCTGGAGCAAGACAGCGAGGAGGTGCATCAAGTGCTGTGCCACTAACTATTGCAGATGCGCAGGCACTTGTGGATCCGATCAATGCTCCTGATGTGAAGCAAGTATCACCCATCATGAATGCAAACGTCACATGTTCTAATGGAACATCAACTTCAACACCTTCTACATTCTCTGGTGTCTGGCCGACATACTTTGAAGCAGCAAACGCCCAGATTGCAACTGGAAATTACTTTAGCGCAGATGATGTGACACAAGGAAGACATGTCGCAATCATTGGAAGCACAACGGCAACAGAACTCTTTGGAACAGATAACCCGATAGGCCAGAGCGTGCGATGCGGGGGAATCCCTTTCACGATCATCGGCACAACAAAAGTGAAAGGATCGACAGGCTTTCTCGATGGCGACTCACTCTTCTTGGCTCCCATCACGGCTGTTGAAAGCTCTATTACTGGCTATACAGGTTTATCTTCCATCATTGTTGAAGCTAAGACAGCAACAGGAACAAATGATGCTCAAAGTGAAATTACAACCATCTTGAATACTCGCCACAGAATCAAAGCAGGCAAGTCCGCGGATTATCAGATATTTAATCAGGCATCATTGCTCTCCACATCTGCCTCATCGAGTAAGACATTCACTGTTCTTCTAGGCGCAGTTGCAGGTATCTCACTTCTTGTCGGTGGCATCGGTATCACCAACATCATGCTTGTCACCGTTATTGAGAGAACACGTGAGATCGGTATTAGAAAAGCAATCGGAGCGCCCAAACGTGTGATCTTGTCGCAATTTCTTATTGAAGCAACTATTTTGTCCTTAGTCGGTGGTCTCATGGGGGTATTAGGGGGCTTTATTGGCTCTCACTTCACCATCGCAGGGACAAAGCCGATCATCGTTCCATCATCAGTCTTTCTAGCTTTCGGAGTAAGCATCTTGATCGGTGTTTTCTTTGGAGGATATCCAGCATCTAGAGCAGCATCACTACGACCAATCGAGGCACTTCGTCATGAGTAATCTCAGTAACAATATGAACAACAACGATTCTGCATCATTTGATCTCTTTGCAAAGCCAGAGACCGATGATCTAGCAGAGCACCTCGCAAAAGGTTCATACCAGTGGACAAATAAATACACAAAGTTCTTAGGTATTACTGCGATTGTTGTTGCCCTTTTATCTGCAGGCGCTTGGTATGGTCACCACAGCGCAACAAGTGCTGCTAACTCTTCGCTTGGTACATCTCTTAATTCGCTTCGCAGTGCATTTGGCGGGGGCGCGGGAGCAACTGGCGCGGGCGCAGCAACAGCTGCAGGTGGGTTTGGTGGCGGTGGCGGAGGTTTTGGTGGCGTTCGCGTAACAGGAACAATCACAAAAGTTGCAGGAACATCAGTGACTATGACTCTTGATGATCCAACACAATCTGGAAGTTTAAAATCTGGAGATGCTGCCCGTATTACTGACATGGGAGCAGGCGCCGCTCCTGTTGCCCCACAAGCATCTGCTGCTCCTAAAAGTTCTGGTAAAACTCCAACTTCTCCAAGTACTCCAAAGCCAGCAGTGAGTACAGCTCCATCTGGCGGGGGTCGTGGTGGATTTTTCAGTGACCCAACAATTCAAGCATGCTTAACAAAAGCTGGAGTCACTATTACTCCTGGTGTTCGCCCAGATCGTACCGATCCTAAAGTGGCGGCAGCATTTGCAAAGTGCTTGCCTGGCTTTGGTCAGGGACGAGGCGCAGGCCCACAATCAGCGCCTACTCCATAAAGGTTTTTGCTTCTATTTAAATTCCGTTAGGGTTGCCACGTGACTACAGGCGGCTTTACAAGTGAGCAACTACTTCGTGAAGAAGAAGTTCTTGCTCTGCCCTCTCTTGAATTAGTAGATGCCGTAGAAATTGGCGAGATTACAGTCGCAATTGCCCGCAAAGAATCACTTGAACTCTCTGTTGAAGTGCGCATCGGTGATTGGGTTGTCTTTCATACCGCTCTGCCTGGATCAAAACCAGAACAACCTTCATGGATTGCCCGCAAAGCACGCGTTGTTGCAGCAAAGGGTCATTCAACAATGTATGAACGTGTGAAAGCTGAAGAAGAGAACGTTGATTGGTATGAAGTTAATAACCTTCCTGAAGAGACTCACGCAATTCATGGTGGGGGCCTTCCGCTGATTGTCTCTGGCAAAGGAATGCAGGGAACCCTGCTCATTAGTGGTCTGCCGCAAGTAGATGATCATCTTCTCGGTGTTCGAGTAATAACTGAATTCTTAGCTCGCAAAGGTGAAAATGA
>CAIUAO010000045.1 GCA_903897155.1 uncultured Actinomycetes bacterium
GATCTACGTCGCACGGCAGCAAAGGATCTTGCAGCCCTTATTGAAGATGGAATTACCTTTGATGGTTTTGGTTTAGGCGGAGCACTCGATAAAGAAAAGCTCGGAACTATTGTGGGTTGGTTATGCGAAGAGCTCCCTCGTGATAAACCTCGGCACTTACTTGGCATTGGTGAGCCAGATGATCTCTTTGTTGGAGTGGAAAATGGCGCAGACACATTTGACTGCGTTGCTCCTTCTCGCCAAGCACGGACAAGCGCCGTAATGACCCTAGATGGGCGGGTAAACCTGACAAACAATAAATACCAACGGCAGTTCTCCCCCATAGATGACACATGTGATTGCTATACCTGCGCTAATTACACAGCGGCTTATGTCAGCCATCTTTTTAGATCAAAAGAGATGAGCGCGGCAACCCTTGCCACAATTCACAATGAGAGATTTATCGTGCGCTTAGTAGATCAGATGCGTGCATCTATCAATAACGGTGATTTCTTTGATTTCAAGAAAGAGTTCTTGGGGCGCTTCTACGCAAATAAGTCTTAAGCCACCTTAAACCACTTGGAATGAGCGTTTAGAAAGCCCCATCCAATAACCATCAATGGCAGTTTGTGGAGCCACATCAGCCTTTGTCGCTGCTCCTAAGGTAATAAATATAGGCGCAAAGTGCTCCACTGTTGGGTGGGCATAGGGCATGCCAGGAGCTAATGCTTTGTAATTCATGAGCTCATCAATCGCGCCGCGATCAAGTGCTTCCTTTGCCCAGAGATCAAACTCAACGCTCCATCCAGGTGGTGTTGCATCGATGCGAAACTCTCGAAGAAAGGCGAGGCCGTGCGTAAGAAACCCGCTTCCAACAATCAAGACGCCCTCTTCGCGCAGCGGAGCAAGTTTTTGACCAATAGCAAATAGCTTCTCGGGATCAGAAGTTGGAATCGACATCTGCAGAACAGGAATATCTGCATCCGGATACATCTTTAACAGAGGAACATATGCCCCATGGTCTAATCCACGATTGGGCTGATCGGTTACCGGTTCATTCATCAAAGCCTTAATTCGCGCAGCAAGTTCTGGCGCACCTGGAGCGTTGTATTGAAGGTGATAAAACTTAGGATCAAAACCACCAAAGTCATATATCAGTGGTGTTCCTTGTGTTGTTGAACCAAGTGTGAGGGGGGCGGATTCCCAGTGAGCACTAATAATGAGAATTGCTTTTGGTTTATCTAAGCGCGTTGCCCAATCTGATAGTTCTCCGCTCCATATTGGATCATCAAGAAGCAGCGGGGCTCCGTGGCCGATATAGAGGGCGGGCATTAATGTCATAAGAAAATACTAACAGATAGTTGAAACTTCAACTACTTTCTAGCAATGCGTTCGCGGGCCACGCTCTGGCTAGGAGACTCTGAGCCAAGTACATAACTCAAAAAGTTCAATATCCGTGCGCATAACCAGCGCCATATCGGACTTACATCTTTAAGTCCCAAGATCTCACGTTGCTGCGGTGTTAACGTTGAAACAGCAGCGTTAGCAAGAACCTTGTAAAAAATCAGACTTACTCGGCCTAGTGGTGGCTTCATAATGAAGCGAACAACTTCTAGAGTTTTAGCACTACGCGCTAAGTCATTCTTAAGAAACTCATCCATTGTTGCTTTGAGCTCAGCAACAGACTCTGGTGCTTTCTCTAACCCAAGACCCTTAGCACTTGTGCTCCACTCTTTTACATAAGCATCCGCACCTTTTGTAATCGGATAGGCAAATGCTAAATGCGATGTAAGAAAGGAATCGGTAAATGCACAGTGCACCCAGAGCAGATAACGAGGATCACTTGCCTGATAAGGCGAAGTTGCACCTGCCTTAGTTTGATACTCACCTTTCACATGTGCATGCATGGCATTGACTCGCGCCGCTTCTTTTGCAATCGCTTCATGTGAACCAAATGTTGTGATCGTGAGCCATCTGGAAGTTCCGGCAAGGCGCCCCAAAGGATCTGTCTCAAATCTAGAATGTTGGCTAACACCAGTGAGCGCAGCAGGATGAGCGGCTTGAAGTAAAAGAGCGCGCACGCCTCCAACAAGGGTGGCAATGCAACCATGCACCTGCCATACAGCGCTGTCTGGTCCGTAAAGGCCAACACCATGACCTAGAGCAATAAGTTCGACCCAATCAGGCCTTCCATCAGGTGAGCCAGAGACAATCTCACGAAAGCGATTGGCTATGCGGATTTTAATCACTCCACTAGATTAGATCCCATGACACAACCTCGCACCCCCATAAAAATTGGCATCCTTGGCGCAGCACGAATTGCTTCTAGGGCAATTATTTTCCCAGCACATGCCACAGAGCACGTTCTCTATGCCGTTGCATCACGCGACCGAGCTCGTGGTGAAGCATTTGCCAAACAATATGGCGTTGAAAAAGTTTACGACTCATACCAAGCAATCATTGATGACCCAGAGATCACAGCAATTTATAACCCTCTACCTAATAATGGCCATGCTCCTTGGAACATTAAAGCTCTTCAAGCCGGCAAACATGTCTTAAGTGAAAAGCCTGCAGCGAGTAATGCAGAGGAAGCACGCCTGATGCAAAAGGTTGCCGAAGGCCAAAGCAAGGTTTATATGGAAGCTTTTCATTATTACTACCACCCAGTGATGCAACGAGTCCTTGAGATCGTTAAATCAGGTGAGATCGGCGAACTTGTCAGCATTAATACCGCCCTCTATGGCACGATGCCAGATAAAACAGATTTGCGTCTGCAATTTGATTTAGCAGGCGGATGTTTAATGGATATGGGATGTTATTCAGTCCACTCTCAACGCATGGTTTCCCTCGCACTCTTTGGCAAGGAACCAGAAGTAGTGAGCGCAAAAGCACGTTTACACAAGCCAAATGTTGATGAAGCACTTGAAGTCACACTTAAGTACGCAAATGGTGCCACAGGAATTGCAGATAGTGATTTTGATACTGATCGCTTTAGCGCTCCAATGACTATTCGTGGCACAAAGGGCACTATTGAGACGTATTCATTTGTTGTTCCAAGTTGGGATGATCGCGTAGTTGTCAGAGTCGGCTCTACAGAGCGAACTGAAAATCTAGGCACTATTTCTTCATATACCTACCAATTACAGGCATTTGCTGATGCTATTGATTTCAAGAAGCCGATCGTCACAGATGCAGCTGATTCAACAGCAAACATGGAGATCATCGATCAGGCATATCTTGCTGCAGGTCTAGATATCAGACCTGCGATGAAGCTTTAAGTTCTGACTACAAATTCTCTTGCTTGTAGTACTGCTTCCATATTAAGCGGTGAATGGGAATACGCCGTGGCAAGCTACGAATACCTGGAATAAATGGCATGAATACAAGCCCTGCAGATAACAGACCCATGATCACCATGATGTAGGCATCAGCATTTGCTCCAAATGGATGCTGATCACCATTGTTAAATGGTGGGATTTGATACCAGAATGAATAGAGCCATAGCCATGCTTGTCCCGGATAGCGGCCGGTCTCATTCATCATTCCCCATGTGTCACCTTGCAAATGTGATGCTGTGCTTTGGTCATTAAAATAATTTCCATCGCCCATAAACAAAGTTTGTTTGGTGTTATCAAACTGGAAGTAATTTCCCTGAGAGAGAAGAACCGCATCTAGTGAGCCACTCTGAGCCATAGTGAGTAGGCCACCGATCATCGCAGGTACAGGGCCGAAATCTGCCAATGCCCCGGCAGGAATCTTTGCTTGGTCACCATTTGCTTTTGTGAGCGCATCGTCATATTTACTTGCCCAGCCTTGCTGCATCTTTAAATCACTAACATTCCACGTTTTAAGCGCAGCGCTTACCTCTGGGGTATTTACCTGGGTAGACAGCGGAGTAACCACAAAGTCATTAACAGAATTAACTGGGTGGCTTACACCAAAAATCTTTGCAAGATGAAGTGGCCCTACGTTTACGCCATCAGATGCGCTGTTATATGGGGCTCCATATCCTGCGGATTCACTTGAGCCAGCAATTTCATGAGCTGCCGTTTGGTAGAAATCTGCTGGAGCTGTAACCGCCCACGATTTAAAGGTCAATTGCTTCTCATCTGGGGAACCAAAGAACATGGAAGCGGCAATGGTGAGCAGAGTGACAACAAGAAGCGCAATGGTGCCTTCTTTGATGATGTCATAACGACGCGTACGACCAGCCCAAGGTTGGCTCTCTAAATCCTGAATTCTAGGTGAGCTCATTTGCGTGCCCCTTTTGCTTTCTTTTCAGTATCAAATGCATCAATAGGAGGAACTACGCCCTTAGCACGAACTAATAAGACGTGAAGAATTGTGAGAACGCCAAGGATCAGTGGCAAGAATGCGACGTGCAGTAAAAGCATCTGTCCCAAGTTAGTCACTGTGAACCATGCACCTACACCAACTGAATTAAATCCATCTTTTGCTTCAAATGAAATCCACTGTGAGTCAAAGTTTGTTTGGACGAGATAGCCAGTGAAAGCAGTAGCAATCGATGCAACAAAAGCAATTCCGCCGGTCATCCATGTTGCCATACGCCGACCGCGCCAAGCTGCCATCCAGAATTTGCCCCAAAGATGAATCACCATAAAGATAAAGAAGAACTGAACGCTCCAGAAATGAAGACTGTTAACAAAGTGCCCAACGTTCGATACGTGATACCAACTTGGACCTTCAAATGCTAGAACTACACCGGAAGCGATGATCACGCCAAGAGAGGAAAGGGTGAGAACACCGAATGTATAAATCCAACTTGCAACATATGCAGGCTGTGTATCTGGCAAGAGTTTTTCAATAGGCAAGTTTCTCTGCCACGCACCACGCAACTTTGCGGTCCATAACTCTTTCTCTGAGTTACTCATTTCTGATTCTCCTTATCTTGAGGAAAAGGAAGAGTGAGAGCAAGTAGAAAAATTGCCACCATCGACAAAATAATCAGCAAATTAGTGACCGAGATTTGTAGCCAACCCCAATGCAAATAAACAGCTTTGAAGTTCATAAAGTGTCCGAAAATTCCCATGTAGTGAAGGTAGGACTACTTGCGAGCGTAATCTTCCACATGAGCGAGTGCCAGCACTCGCCTCTTATGTTCTGAGCGTTAGCACTAGTGCTACTGTTCTGATGGAGAGGTGAAAACGATGATTAATGACATCACGATTATGCAGCGGGAGTTAACTCCCTTCGAGCACCTAGTACTCGCCCTTGTCTGTGAAGGAAAATCTAATTCTGCAATTGCATTTGAAACTTCACATACCGAAAAAGTTGTTGAAAATACCGTCAGTCGCTCAGCCCGCGCCTTTGGAATCACTTCAGATGGCGACACAAACGTGCGCGTACTTCTTGCCCTGGCTTACCGCACCAATTTTGGAGACGACGCCTTTGACGACCTAAATCTGCCGTGCCGCCACCTGCAAGTTGGACCTGATGGGCGCAAAGTCTGTATGCAACACTTCGAATAATCTTCAACTGAGTAGAATCTGCTCATGCATCTACTAGAAATATTTCAAGCTCTTGTCCTAGCCATACACGTTATCTGTGTTGCTGGCATCGTTGTCCTTCTGCTTATGCA
>CAIUAO010000046.1 GCA_903897155.1 uncultured Actinomycetes bacterium
GGGTGGAGTAGATGTTGACCCTGACAGCGCAGCAGCTATTGGCGTTCCAGGACTTTTTGCAGCTGGTGAAGTAGCAGGCGGAATGCATGGTTCAAATCGCCTTGGCGGTAATTCACTTTCAGACCTTTTAGTCTTTGGCCGTCGCGCAGGAATTGGCGCTGCAAATTATGTAAAGAGATCAGGTACAAACCCTGTGAGCGATGCATCTTTAAAAGCTGCGCAAGAGAAAGTCGAAAAACCTTTCACGCAAAGCGGTGGCGAGAACCCATATGCACTTCATCAAGAACTTCAAGAACTCACGCAGTCACTCGTTGGAATCATTAGAACCAAGAAGGAATTAGAAGAGGCACTTGGAAAGATTGCTGAACTTCGTGTTCGGATTGGGAAAGTTTCTGTTTCAGGAGATCGTCAATTTAACCCAGGCTTCCATCTTTCATTTGATTTAGACAACATGCTTCTGGTCGCTGAATCGACTGCGCTTGCAGGTCTTACCCGTGAGGAATCCCGTGGCGGACATACGCGTGATGATTTTCCAGCAATGTCTGCTGACTGGCGCCAAGTAAATTTGATCTGCACATTTGATGGAAAGCAGGTTTCAGTTCAAAAGAATCCTCTACCATCAATGCCAAAAGAGTTATTTGAACTTTTTGATCCACACGAGCTTGAGAAATATATGACGCCAGCGGAAATGTCGAAGGGTGGTTCCAACTAATGGCACGCAAACTTAATCTGCGAATTTGGCGAGGTAATTCAACTGATGGTGCGCTTCAAGATGTCACAGTCGATGCCATGGAAGGTGAAGTAATTCTGGATGTGATCCATCGTGTTCAAGCAGAGCAAATGAACGATTTGGCTGTTCGCTGGAATTGCAAGGCTGGTAAGTGTGGCTCTTGCTCAATGGAGATTAATGGCAAACCCCGTCTTGCCTGTATGACACGAGTTTCAACATTCGAAGATGGCGAAACAGTAACGATTACTCCGTTGCGCGCTTTCCCCGTCATTAAAGATTTAGTAACAGATGTTTCCTTTAACTATAAGAAAGCAATGCAAATCCCTGCTTTCCAGCCACCAGCTGATCTCAAACCTGGCCAAGCTCGGATGCAACAGGTTGATGTTGAACGTAGCCAAGAATTTAGAAAATGTATTGAGTGCTTCTTATGTCAGGACACATGCCACGTTATCCGTGACCATGAAGAGAATAAAAAATCTTTTGCCGGGCCACGCTTTTTCATCCGCATCGCTGAATTAGATATGCACCCGTTAGACGTACTTCGAAACAGAAAGAAGAGTGCGCAAGAAGAGCACGGACTTGGAATGTGTAACATCACCAAGTGCTGTACTGAAGTTTGCCCAGAGCACATTAAAATCACTGATAATGCGATTATTCCAATGAAAGAGCGCGTAGTTGACGTTAAATATGATCCACTGCGGTGGCTTGGCTCAGTTATTCGAAAGCGTGACGGTATTCTTTAAGCATGAAACTTATGCTCCGCTGGGGGATATTGGCGCTAGCAGTGTGGGCGTCAACAGCTCTTATTCCTGGAATTAAAGTTCATGGTGGTGCTTGGTCTTATTTGTGGGTTGCACTTTTATTTTCAGTGATCAATACATTTCTTGGATCGCTTATAAAAATCCTTACACTCCCTGCAGTTATTTTGAGTGCTGGTTTATTTCTCTGGATTATTAATGCAGCAATGCTTGAACTCACAGCAAAGTGGAGTACAGCTCTAACAATTACATCATTCTGGGCCGCTCTCTTTGCTTCGCTAATCATCAGTCTTGTTACTGGAATTGGCCATCGCTTAACCGCTCGCCCTCGTTCTCTCTAGTTAAGGACGTTCTTATGGCGATTAAGGAAAAAGAGCTATACAAGATCGCATTTGTTGCAACTGGTGGCGTTATTGGTTCTCTCGCCAGATGGCTCGTATCCCTAGGCATAGTTGATCATGGCTTTCCATGGGCGACTCTTCTTGTGAACTATGTAGGCTCTGTAATCCTCACCGCTCTTGTTTTATATTCTAAGCATCACAAATCACATAAATGGTGGTGGCGACCAGCGATAGGTACTGGTTTTTGTGGAGGCTTCACAACCTATTCAGCCTTCGCTCTTAAGATTGATCAGTATCTCAGTGATGGGAATATACATTCAGTTCTTGCTTATTCACTTGCATCAATAGTTGGTACATACATATTAGTTTTTGCCACAAATGAAATTCTTCACACAAAGTGGGTGCGCAAGTGAGAGTCATACTTATTGCACTCGGCGCAGGCGTGGGGGCTCCGATGCGCTATCTCATCGATAAGCATATGAAGAAGCTGCACGGCTCACTTGTTCCACTTGAGACGCTGCTCATAAATATATTGGGATCATTTGTGCTTGGACTTACTATTCACCGCTCAGCAACTATTGGATTCCTTTTAGGAACAGGTTTTGCCGGCGCATTTACAACGTGGTCTGCTTTTGCCTTAGAAACTCATGATTTATTTAAAGATAAAAAGCGTGGAATTGCTTGGATTTATTTAGCACTTACCCTAGTTTTAGGAGTATCTGCTGCTGCAGTAGGTAATGCCCTTTAATTACTTACTAAGAATGTTTGCCATCCATACTTCAACTTCATCTGGATGACTAGGAAGTGATCTACTTAAATTCTGGTATCCAGTCTTAGTCACTAAAACATCATCTTCAATTCTCACACCAATTCCACGGTACTCAGCTGGAAACAGCTCATCATCTGGGTGGATATAAAGCCCGGGTTCAACAGTCAGAATCATGCCGGCTTCAAGCACACCGTCACGATATTGATCGTTACGAGCCTGTGCGCAATCGTGCACATCCATACCAAGCATGTGGCTGGTTCCGTGCACACTCCATCTTCGGTGGTATCCGCCATCTTCTTTGAGTGAATCACCAACAGAAACAGGTAGCACTCCTAATTCAGATAAACCACGAGCAAGCACCTCTTGCGCGGCATCATTGATATCTTTAAATTTTGCGCCTGCCTTTACTGCGTTAAATCCCGCTTTCTGTGCCTCATAAACAAGTGTGTAGATATGCCTTTGAGCAGGTGAGAATTTTCCGTTAATTGGAATCGTACGAGTTATATCTGCCGTGTAGTGAGATTCCATTTCAATTCCAGCATCAACCAACATCAGATCACCTGGGCGAACATCCCCATCGTTTTTGATCCAATGCAAGATACAAGCGTGTGCTCCTGAAGCTGCAATGGTGTCATAGCCCAATTCATTGCCCTCAAGGCGGGCTCTTCCAAAGAATGCTGACTCAATAATTCGTTCACCACGTTTAACAGAAGTTGCTGCCGGAATTGATTTAACTATGTCAACAAAACCTCGCGCAGTTGCATCCACCGCTTTTTGCATTTCATTGATTTCATATGAATCTTTAATAAGACGGGCCGCAGATAGCCAACTATCAAGTGCTTTCTCGCGCTTCTTATGTTTTTCAACTCTTTTATCAACCGCTTTATCGTGGCCACGTAAAACCACTGTATCCGCACCATCTCGCAAAACTCCAGGAAGAGTGTCTATATGCATCACCTTGATGCCATAACGCTTCTCCGTTTCTTCAGTCGTCATTCTTCTTCCTACCCAAAATTCACCATGTGTTGCATCCCTATAAAATTCTTCAGAGTCTCGGCTAGAGCGCGGGTGGATATAAAGAAGTGCTTCATGTCCGTTTGAACGTGGCTCCATGACTAGAACTGATTCAGGGACACTTTCACTTGCTGTAATTCCAGTTAGCCAACTAAATGCAGAGTGTGCCCGAAATCTATAGTCGGTATCGTTGGTACGTACTTTAAGTGCGCCGGCAGGAATAACTAAGCGTGTACCAAAGAACTCATTAGAAAGTTTTGTACGGCGATCTCTACAGAAACGAACGACTTCAGATTCTTTAATTCCAACTAACGGAGAAGGCGCCCATCCCTGTTTCATAAATTCGGCCATACCAAGAGGGGTTGGTAAATCGTAATTACGAGTGCCATCCTCGCTCTTGCCAGTGCTACTCATAATGAAAAGAGTACCGCCTTAGAGCTGATCGCGAATAGCCCACAAATCAACAAAGACTGGGTGGGAAATAGTGGTGTTTAAGTAATCAACACCAGATGATCCACCGGTTCCTGTTTTATGGCCGATTGTGCGTTCAACCATTTTCACATGGCGATAACGCCACTCCTGTAACCCTTCATCAATGTCAACGAGTCGTTCACAGATCATGGAAGTCTCTGGATCTTTTTTGTGGATTTCAAGCAAAACATTTTGCACATCTTTGTTAGGTTCATAGTGCGCAGTGAAATCACGCTCCAAATATTTACCAGGGATCGAGTGCCCACGCTTAGAAAAATACACAAGCGCAGAATCCCAAACACTGCGTTGGGCTTTGATTTGATTAATTTTTTCTTGTGCATCTGGGGGCAGGTGACCTGACATCTTTGAATCTCTGCGGCCAAGGACTGCTTCTACTTCACGGAACTGCGCTGATTGGAAGCCGGAGGATGATGCAAGGAAGCTGCGGAAAGAGTTAAATTGGCGGGGCGTCATTGTTTCTAAAATATCAATTTGTGAAACGCATACTTTAAGTATTGTGCGGATTCTGCCCAAAGTGGCAAGAGATGAGTATGTGTCACCTAGTTCAAGATTTTTTTGTGCGTATTTAAACTCGTGGAGAATTTGTTTAAACCACAGTTCATATGTCTGGTGAATAATAATAAAGAGCATTTCATCGTGCTCAGGTCCTGCAGAGACTGTTCGTTGGATATTAAGTAGCTCATCTATTGCTAAGTAGGAAGAGTATGTAACGGCTGACTCGTAATCGCTCATGTTACCTTCACATCTGTTGATGAAACTTTTTCGTACTGTCTGGTGGACGTTAGATCTCGAAGGCGTGCGAACCCATCCCAGACCTCAACATAGCTTGTAGGCAGAGGAGAGATTGCTACACGAATTGAGTTTGGTTCGCGGTAATCGGGAATAACATTTGCAAACTGGCGTAGAGCAATAGAGATTCTCTTTGCTTCAGGATGCACAAGAGAAATATGTCCACCACGCTCTGATGCCACTCGTGAAGTATTAAGTTCAAATCCAAGCTCTTTGAGCCACGCGTCATAGAGAGCGATCATCATCTCTGTACCCGTTGCGCATTTTGCTTCGATTGCATCAATGCTTGCTTCTTCAATCATTTCAAATGCAGTATTAATGCAGCGCAGTCCCACAATAGAAGGGCTTGCGATCTGAAATCCACGCATCCCATCATTTTTTTCAAACATCTCACCCATTGCAAATTGATCGCGCTGGGCAAACCAACCTTGGATAGGTACTTGTAGTTCTTTTTGAAGTTTGTGTGAAACATAAAGCCATGCTGGCGCGCCAGGCCCAGAGTTTCCATATTTATATGTGCAACCAACAACAAGATCAGCCCCATATTTATCTAGATGCAGGTTAAGGGCTCCAACTGCGTGGCTTGCATCCCAAATAGTAAGAGCGCCGTACTTGCGGGCAAATTCAGTAATGCCTTTCACATCATTTCTTGCACCCGAGCGATATTGAATGACTTCAAAAGTAATAAAGGCAACATCTTCTGACATGTAAGGCTCAAGAAGTTCAGGAGTAATGCGCTCATGTTGTGCCTTACTTCCTGCTTCATTATCAATCTCAATAAGTTTTAGGCCATGTTTTTTTGCTAGACCTTGAAGAATGTAACGATCTGTTGGGAAGTTACCTTTATCGGTAATGATTGTCTTTCTACCAGGCCTTGCAGCAAGTGCAGCGCCAACTAGTTGATAAAAGTTTACAGATGTAGTGTCACATGCAAGGACTTGACCAGCTGCTGCGCCGAGTGCTGCGCGCCCAATGAGGTCGCCGGTTACTTCTGCTTCATCAATCCAGTCGGCCCATCCATTCACAATCTTGGGTCCCCACTCTTTAAGTAGGTAGTCATTGACGACAGCAACAGTCTTCTTTGGAAGTCTTCCTAAAGAATTACCATCTAAATAACAGAGGTCTGGATCGTCATTAAAAAATAATTCACGGTATTTAGCTAGAGGATCTTTAGCGTCAAGATCAAGAGCGTATTGGCGATCAGTAACGTTCATAGCCCTACCTTAACCTGTAGAGATAAGAAGTAATAAGAGTTATTTGGGACTATTTGGGAGGTTAGTGGTGCCCCACGCAGTTTTATCGTGTCGATTAATAACCCACGCAGAGTAATCAGCTAATTCTGGTTGTGTAAATAGTGCTGCGCCATCTTGCCCATCAACAATAAGTGCTGTTGCAAGCGCATCAGCTAAACCACCATCAGGGCCAATAACTGTTGCGCTGAGTGCGCCAATTGCAATGAGGCCTGTATGAGGATCTGTAATGTGAGAACCAATTTCATATGTACCAGAAGTTGCTATTGCTCCATCTGAAACTTCAAATATTTTAACGACTTGAAATTTATTATCTGGATCACGAATTCCAATCGCCCAAGGTTTTCCGTCTCCAAGCCCTCCAGCAACGCTGATATCCCCAGCTGCGTTAATTTGGATATTTTCAGCACCATGTTTTTTGAGAATACTGATGCAGTTATCAGCAGCCCAACCTTTAACATACCCAGAAGGGTCAAATCCTTTTTTAACGGCCCATGGATCAAATGAACCACCTGTGAGTTCTCGCGCTTTTTCGCATAGCCCCCAGATCTCTTGAACCAGCGTGGATGCTTCTTCGATCGTGATTTCTTTCCGACGAAGCTTGCTGACCTCTGAAGTTTCTTTGAAAGGAGAGAAGAGTTCATCAATAAGTTTGACGTATGTTTTTACTTCATCGATTCCAGTGTTCAGTGCTGTTTCATCGACTTGTGTGGACGCAGCATCAACAAGAAGGATTGTGCCCCACGTATCAATTTCCGCTTGCACATGGGAACGACTGGACATGTACTTACATACCTGCTTTTTTGAGAGCTGAGACGAGTGAGTCATACCAACCCTGGGAAGTGTAAGAAGCACCGCCAACACCTTGGATATTTGCGGATTGAGCTTGAAGAGTTTCTTGGATGAGAAGTGGAATTGCTTGAGAATTAATTTGCCGATCGCGCCCTGAATTTTGCGGATAGGTAAGCGCAGTTGCGCCTGTAATTTTTCCATTACTTATAGTGATTTGTACTTGTACAGGGCCGTAGGCAGTCGGAGCCGCGATTCCGCTAAATGTTCCTGTTACTGAAGCACTTTGTGGGGCAGCAGGTGCTTGTGTCTGTGTAGGTGCTGCAGGAGCAGTGGTTGACTTTGCTGCTGTTTTCTTTTTCTTAGTTTTAGTTGTTGCAGCTGGCGATGGTTGAGTGGGTGTAGTTGGATTTGCAGGAACTGCGGTGGCTGTTTGTGCAGGTGCAACGGGGGCTGCAGGAGTTGTTGAAGTTGATTTACTTCCCAGTGTCTTAAGACCGCCAGAAGTACCAAATTGGGGAGGAGTAATCGAGACAACAGCGCCAAGACCACCTACTGTTCCACCGAGTATGAGGAAGAGTCTCTTACTTATCATTACTTTTTACTCCTTATAAGGGTGCATTTATACAGCATGGAATTCAAACGCTTCATCGTGGAATCGATCTTTTGGAATACCAACGGAGCGAGCTGCTTCTCTGACAGCATCTACTAGCGGGGTCGGCCCGCATACATAAACTTCTGAATCCCTAAAAGCTGGAACAAATTTAGAAATATATTTGGCGTTCATAGGGTGATCTTTTCTAGAACCAATCAAGTAGTGAATTCTTGCTCCGCGCATATCTGCTAGAGCATCTAGTTCTTTGCGGAAAATAATGTCTTTCTCACTTGAAGCGCGAAAGAGCACATCAACGTCTTTAATATCATCGAGCTCTTCCATAAGTGCACGTAGTGGAGTAATTCCAACACCACCGCCTACTAAAACGATATGACCGCGAGATGCCCTTGATGCAACAAATGTTCCATATGGACCCTCAAAGAAAACCCGCGCTCCAGGCCTAAGATTTTGAATTTCAGCAGAGTGATCGCCAAGGTTCTTCACAGTTACACGTAAGAATTTTTCTTGAGGAGCAGCTGAAAGAGAATAAGGATGAGATAGCCACCAGTGACCTGCTTGGAAGAAGCGCCAACTAAAGAACTGTCCACCTTGAGCATTTAATTTATCCAAGTGGCGACCACGCATCACGATGGAAACAATGCCAGGTCCCTCAACCACGACTTGATCCACCTTCAGGTTGTGACGCAGTGAGCGCGCTGTTGGTATAACAAATCGCCACCATATAATGACAAAAGCAGCAGCAATATATAACCCTTTCCAATAAATTTGATTAAGTGGATGCCCAATAAACATTGGCCCAGTGAGAACCTGGTGCATAAAGCCAAGTGCGATGGCTAGGTATGTATAAAGATGAATGGTCCACCATGTCTCATAGGACATCTTGGCGCGTGCTTTCTTATATGAAGTAACCCCGGCGAGCATCATTAATACAAATGCAACATCTGCAGGAATCATCCATGGGTAGCTAAATGTCATTCGCCACAGTTCTACGGCTGTTGAGATGCGATCTCCACCTGCATAACCAAGTCCAACAAGAAGTACATGGAAGAAAATTAAATATAAGGACCAAGGACCAAGTTTGCGATGCCACTTCACAAGTCGGTCATGACCAACAGAGCGTTCAATCCAAGGAATACGCGCAACAAAAACCAAACCAACTAGTGCGAAGTACGTTCCGACAAGTGCGCCAACGCGAGAGATGGTGGTAATAGTTGAATAGACACCGTTCCAATCAGAACGTGTAATTGATTCAAGCTCCAGAGCGATGGTCAGACCCAGACCGATTCCTAGGAGGATCGAAGCCCAGTCTGCGTTGTGGCGTTTACCGATCGACATGGGTGAAGTGAACTCTGCTTTCCTGTGAGCCGTGTGAGAGGCACCTCTGGGCTCGCTGAAAATGCCACCGCCTACGCTCAATCGGAGATAAACGGGGAAGATCGTTATCAAAATGTAACAAAAACAGACTAGACCAAACTCAAACGGACATCTAGAGTCGCCATGTTATCTACACCACACGCGATCGGAGTAAGCCTTGTTCCAAGTAGAACGTCATGCATGGCTCATTGAGAAGGCCCGCGACGCCGGGCGCCTTGATGTCACCGCATGTTCTACTGAACTTGGTGTCACAGTAGAAACAATTCGCCGTGATTTAAATGATCTTGAAGAGAAGAACCTCTTGCGCCGTGTACATGGAGGGGCAATACCGGTTGAAGGCGCTACTTTTGAATTTAATCTGAAAACCCGTCAAGAACAGTTTGTAGAAGAAAAGCGCCGAATTGCAAATGGTGCCCTTGAATTCATTACAGATGCAGAGACACTTTTCTGGGATGAGGGGTATACACCGCAACTCGCAGCAGAAGCATGGCAACCAACACACAAAGCGACAGTAGTTACAAATGCACTTGCGACTGCTTCGATACTTGCAGCAAAGAAAAACGTTGAAGTTATATTTTTAGGTGGAAGAGTTCGTTCCATCACGATGGCTACATCTGATGCATGGGCCATAAGGCAATTATCTGAGCTTGTTATTGACCAAGCAGTTATTGGAACAAACGGCATTTCGCTCAAGAATGGCTGCACAACGCCGAGCGCAACAGTTTCAGCTACAAAGACAGCTGCGATGAAAGCATCTCACTCTTCAATTCTTTTAGTACTCAGTAATCGATTTGGCTCTGATTCATTTGTTAAATTTGCCGATGTTTCAGATTTTACCGTTGCCATTACTGATAATGATTTAGAGCAAAATACTTTTAATACATTCACAAATGCTGGATTGAAGATTAAACGAGTATGACACTTACATATATAGCGCTGACTACTCGCGCAATAAGTGAAACGAGAATTGCTAGGGGCAACTACTCTGGCAATAACTGCACCACATCAGGAGAAGGACGTGGTGCCAGGTAGCAAACCCGAGCACTACTGCATACATCACAACCCTCTATGCAAGTCAGGAGAAATATGAATATGAACACAAAGCGCGGCAAGCTAGCGATTGTGGCCGCATCAGTAACAGCAATTGTTGCTGGTGTATTCACAGTTCCAGCTCACGCTGCAACTACTACCATCAACGTGTTGATGGTCGGAAACCCACAGATGAAGGATTTGCAATCACTTACAGATGCAAACTTCACACCAGATTCTGGAATTAAGGTGAACTACACAGTTCTTCCAGAGAACGAACTTCGCGATAAGGTAACTCAAGATGTTGCTTCAGGCGCTGGTCAATATGACGTAGTAACACTAGGTATGTATGACATTGCAAACTGGGGCGGCACCGGCAAGCTCAAGTCAATCGATTCATACGTAGCTTCAGATTCAGCATGGAACAAGGCTGACGTGTTCCCATCAATGATTAAGGGCCTTAGTGGCGCTGATGGAAAGCTATACGCAGCACCTTTCTACGGTGAGTCATCAATGCTTATGTACCGTAAGGACCTTGCTGCAAAAGCTGGCGCAGTAATTCCTCTACACCCAACATGGCAGCAAGTTGCAACAGCGGCTGCAAAGATGAACGATCCTAAGAACGGCGTAGCAGGTATCTGCTTACGTGGACTTCCAGGATGGGGAGAGCAATTCGCTCCTCTAACAACAGTTGTTAACACCTTCGGTGGAACATGGTTCACCAAGGATTGGAAGGCACAAGTAAGTGCTAAGCCATTTAACGACGCTGTTTCATTCTATGTAAACCTTTTGAAGAAGTCAGGCGAAAAGGGTGCTACACAAGCTGGATTTACCGAGTGCGATAACGCAATGGCACAAGGTAAGGCTGCAATGTGGTACGACGCTACTTCTGCAACAGGATCAATTGAAAAGGCTGGATTCTCTAACTATGTTGGAAAGTTTGGTTATTCATATGCACCTACAGTTAAGACTGCTTACTCTGGTTGGTTGTGGGCATGGGCATTCGCCATTGAAGGAGCTTCAAAGCAAGCTGATTCAGCTTGGAAGTTCATTTCATGGGCAACAAGCTCAAAGTATGAAAATCTAGTAGGCGCAAAGCTTGGTTGGACCGCTGTTCCTGATGGAAAGCGCGCTTCAACATATGCAAACGCTGATTACACCAAGGCAGCTGCTGCCTATTACAAAGTTGTTCTTGGATCATTGCAACATGCTGATCCATTGAACCCAGGTGTACAACCTCGTCCAACTTCAGGAATTCAATTCGTTGCTGTTCCTGAATTCGCAGATCTAGGTACTGCAGTTTCACAAGAAGTTGCTAAGGCAATTACTGGTGGACAGACAGTTACCCAAGCTCTTGCAAAGGGACAAAAGTTAGCTGAAGTAGTTGCGGCTAAGCACAAGGCATAAATGAAGTAAAAGCCCTACCTGCGGGCGTAGTAGTTTGGCGGGTGCATGTCAGGTGCACCCGCCAGCTATTACATGTAGGTTGCAATAATTAGATTTTTGTAAATTTAAGTCCCAAGAGAGGAGTCACATGGCCGCGCTCACACATTCCAAAACTGAAAATCGCAAGCGCAGGCTGCCTCTATATCCAGCACTGATTTTGACGGTTATTTTGACCCAAATTCCTTTTGTGATCACGTTGATCATCTCCATGTTCCACTGGAACATTATTTATTCTAAAGAAACCCATTTCACCTGGTTCTCTAACTTTAAAGTTGTCGCGCAAGATGCAACTATGCGGGCAGCGCTTATTAATTCAATCACTCTAACTACGGCAGTAGTACTCATCTCAACACTTTTTGGTCTTGGTTTAGCGCTATTGCTTGACCGTAAGTTCCGTGGCCGTTCTATTGTGCGAACACTGCTTATTACGCCATTTTTGATTACTCCAGTTGCCTCCGCCCTCTTGTGGAAGCACATTATTTTTAATCCACTTTATGGAATTCTCGATGGTTTTATTACTCAGATTTACAAGGCATTTGGCGGGAATCACGTTATTAATGCTGATTTTGTTTCTAATCAACCCTTGGTCGCAATTGCCGTACCAATGATCTGGCAATGGACGCCATTTATGATGTTAATCATTCTTGCAGGACTACAAAGTCAGTCACCAGAGATTCTTGAAGCTGCTGCAGTTGATGGTGCAGGAACATGGCAGCTTTTCTCAAAGATGACCTTTCCTCACTTACGCCAGTACATCCAACTATCAATTATTTTGGGAACGATTTACATCGTTCAAAGCATGGATTTCGTATTTACGATTACCCAAGGTGGACCAGGAACAGATTCGACAATCATTCCTTATCAAATTTATCTCACAATGTTTAGAAAGTATGAATACGGTGAAGCAGCAGCAGCTGGAGTAATAGTTGTGTTTATCACTATTGCTCTTTCCACACTTGCCCTTAGGTTCACTAAAGATATTTTGGAGTCAGATAAATGATGAAGCAGAGTAAGGCTAAATTCTTTTCTAGGTCTGGCTTAACGAGCCTGACTTGGTTTATTTCCCTTGCTTTCTTCTTTCCAATCTTTTGGATTTTGCTTATCTCTTTTAGACAAGAAAAAGATGCCGGTACGTTCCCACCAAAATGGCTTGCAACATTTAGTTTTGATAACTATTCATCGGTTTTTCAAAAAGGCGCGACTACATTCCTATTAAACTCAGCAATAGCTTCAATTGGTTCAACACTCATTGTTTTGATGCTGGCTTATCCAGCCGCGTACGCTCTTTCCATCAAGCCTATTTATAAGAGCAAAGATGTACTGACATTTTTCCTAAGCACTAAGTTCTTGCCGCCGATCGCTGCTTTGTTACCTTTATATTTGATCCTTCAACATTTACATGTGCTCGATAATATTTGGGCGCTAACTGTGCTCTATGTGAGTATGAATTTGCCGCTATCTGTATGGATGCTTCGTTCATTTTTAAAAGAAATCCCCTCAGAACTTGTAGAAGCAGCATCGCTAGACGGGGCATCAACACGAACTATTCTTTATAAAGTACTTGCTCCGATTTCATTGCCAGGTTTGGCTTCCACGGCTCTTATTTGTTTTATCTTTTCATGGAATGAGTTCTTATTAGCTATTAACGTAACTGGATTCCATGCGGCAACAGCTCCGGTTTATTTAGTTGGCTTTGTTACTGCAGAAGGACTTTTCTTTGCTCATCTTGCTGCTGTTTCAATTGTAGTTTCCCTACCTGTAGTTATTGCAGGTTGGAGCGCTCAAGACAAACTTGTACGCGGACTATCGCTGGGCGCTGTGAAGTAATGGCAAGGTTGTCCAACAACACGCTCTCAACAATTCCTGATTCGGTCTTAACTCCTAAATACGATCGAAATTCAATCACTCCTGGAATCCTCCATTTTGGGGTCGGAGCTTTCCATCGTTCCCACCAGGCGCTGACTATTGACCGCTTACTCTCACAAGGCTTAGCTCATGATTGGGGAATTGTTGGGGTTGGACTCTTGCCACACGATTTCAAGATGCGTGATGCACTCAATCCTCAAGATGGTCTCTATACCCTTATTACAAAGCATGGTGATGGGAAAATTGATTACCAAGTAATTGGAAGCATTATCGGTTTCCACTTTGCACCCGATGATCCTGAAGCAGTTCTTTCTCGACTTGTTAGCCCTGAGATTCGCATTGTCTCTCTGACGATCACCGAGGGTGGATATAGTTTTGATAGCGTCACGGGGGAGTTTGATCCCAAAACTCCTGGCGTCTCTCATGATTTATCAACTAATGAAGCACCTGTCTCTGCCTTTGGTTATATCGTCGAAGGTTTGCGCCGCCGCCGCGAACTTGGAATCCCTCCCTTTACAGTTCAATCTTGTGACAATATCCAAGGCAACGGAGATGTTGCAAAGAAAATGTTCATAGCTTTTGCAAAGTTAAAGAACGCCGAACTTGGAACTTGGATCCAAGAGCATGTTGCTTTCCCTAATTCCATGGTTGATCGGATCACACCTGTCACCGCCCAAGGTGATATCGATCTGGCAAGTAAAGCGCTAGGCCTTGAAGATCATTGGCCCGTACCGTGCGAACCATTTTTCCAATGGGTGATTGAAGATCACTTCCCACTTGGTCGTCCACCATTTGAAAAAGCTCAAGCTCAAATGGTTAAAGATGTTATGCCATATGAACTTATGAAGCTTCGTTTACTGAACGCAAGCCATCAGGGGCTTTGCTACTTCGGTCGACTCAGTAATTACCACTATGTACACGAGGTAATGGGAGATCCTTTGATTGTTAGATTACTCGAGCGTTATATGGATGAAGAGGCAACGCCAACCCTTTCACCGGTACCTGGAGTTGATCTTGCTGCCTATAAAGCACAACTCATAGAGCGTTTCTCAAATTCTCAAGTCTTAGACACTGTTGCACGTTTAGCTGCAGAATCATCAGACAGAATTCCTAAGTGGTTGATGCCGGTTGTTCGGGAAAATCTTCAAAAAAATGGCAAAGTCGAATTAAGCGCTGCAATTGTTGCCAGCTGGGCGCGCTATGACGAAGCCATAGATGAATTAGGCAAGCCAATTGAAGTGGTTGACTCTCTTAAAGAAGAACTTGTGTCAATTGCAAAGACTCAGAGAAGTAATCCCAAAGCATTTATTGAAAATAAGAAGCTCTTTGGCGATATTGCTAATGAGCCTCGTTTCATGACTCCCTACCTATCGGCTCTTGCCTCATTGCATGAAGTCGGGGCACAGGAGACTTTAAAAGGAATACTGAAATAAAGGTAAAGGCCATATGCCCGCCTATCTCAAGGGATTTAGATGGGTGGCTTTGAGGAGGTAAACTGATCCAGCACGAGGAGACGTCGCATAGCCCGGTCGAGTGCGCCTCACTGCTAACGAGGTAAGGGGTAAAACCCTTCAAGAGTTCAAATCTCTTCGTCTCCGCCAGAAAAATTTAATTACTTATTTTTATCAATAGATCAGAGGGTAGTGATGCAAAGATTAGTCGCGACAAGTCTTAATACAGTTACGTTGCAAGAAGTAGAAAAACCAGAAGTACAGCCTGGTGAAATTCTCGTACAAACATTAGTGACCGGTGTCTGTGGCTCAGATATGCACGCCTTGCAAGGTCATCATCCATTTGTTCCGCTTCCATACAAGCCAGGCCATGAAGTAGTTGGAATCATTCGTGAAGTAGCAGCGGATGTTAAAGGATTTTCTATTGGTGAGCGTGTGACAATTGAACCTGATCTTCCTTGTTGGAACTGTAAGAATTGCAAAAACGGAAACGAAAACCTCTGTGAAAATTTACGCTTCTTTGGTTGCGGGTATGAACAAGGTGGAATGGCTGATTATTGGACCCTTCCTGCTAAAAGATTTCATAAAGTGCCTGAATCATTTAGCGATGAGGCTGCCTCATTGATTGAGCCGCTATCAACACCTGTTCATGCGGTAAAGCTCTCATGTATTGGCAATAAGGATCTAACGGGCAAAACAGTTGCAATTATTGGTTGCGGAACAATTGGACTACTTACTCTTGTCGCTGCAAAACACTTTAATGCTAAAAAGATTGTCATGACTGATTTACTTCCAGGCAAGCGTGATCGGGCAAAGCGCCTGGGTGCAGATGTAGTTCTAGATGCAGGCAGCTCCACTTTGCCAAGTGATGTGCGCGCAGAATTTGGAGAAAGTGTTGACATTGTTTTTGACTGCGTAGCTATCCAGCACACAATCTCCCAAGCTATTGCAATGGCTGATAAAGCTGGCACAGTCATGGTCGTTGGTGTTCCAGCCAAAGAAGTGACCATTCCGCTGCCTATTATTCAAGATCACCAGATTCGAATTCAGGGATCTGCAACGTATTTGCCTGCAGATTATGAAGATTCCATCAAAATCATTGGTACAAAAGGATTTAATGCCCTTGATTTTGTGACGTCAGTATTTCCTAAAGAAGAATCACAAAAAGCATTCGATACTGCGATTGCAGGAGATCAAATTAAGGTGCTTATCCGCTTTAGTTAAAACTAACTACTTTGTTGATCCATGGACCACACAGTCATAAGTGTTGTGCGCACTGAGCGAGGTTGACGAGCGATATAAATAATTTGTGCGGCGACTTCCTCTGGTTTTAAATAGATTTCTAGTCGTGGCATGCCTGGTGTGCGTCCTGTTCCCATTGCAAAGTTTGTTGAGACGCCGGCAGGTGCGACCAGTGAAACACGGATTCCCTTTTCACGAAGTTCACGATCTAACCCTGCAGCTAAACCAACTTGAGCATGTTTAGTTCCGGCATACACTGCTTCTTTAGCTGCGCCGTGGTACCCAGCAACAGAACATACGATGATGATGTCCCCTGCGCCCTTATCAACCATCGTTTGAGCGCAACCACGGACAAGATGAACTGTTCCCTCAAAGTTGGTACGGATCATGTTATTGATCTCATCATCTGACCAATCAAAAATTGAACCGTAGAGTCCAACTCCTGCATTAGGAACGAGGATGTCGATTGTTCCGAATTTCTCAATAGCCCTAGCAGCAATCTTTCGGGAGACTTCCGGATCTGAGCAATCCCCGGCAACATATGCAGCGTTCTTATCGCTCAGTTCTTCGCACAGCGCTTTGAGGTCACTTTCGTTTCGAGCATTGAGGATAATTTTTGCTCCTTGCGCGACCATGCCTCTGGCAGTCTCTCGTCCAATTCCAGAAGTTGCCCCAGTAATTACGACGACTTTCCCGTTCAAATCTTCAAGTTCATAGCTCATATGAAAAAGTTTAGTGGTAATTCCAGATTGAGGGTGTAATACTTTCGGCACTCGACTCACCTACTTACTTGGAGAATTCATGAAAGCCGTCGTTTATGACTCAGCTAAAAATTTCACCGTCAAAGAGATCCCAACTCCTACCCCACAAGCTGGTGAAGTTTTAATTAAAGTCGAGTTAGCCGGGGTCTGTGGAACAGATCTGCACATTCATGAAGGCGACTTTCTTGCAGAATTTCCTCTTATTCCAGGCCATGAAATGGTGGGAACAATTTCCTCACTTGGCGCAGGAGTAAGTCAATTCAAGGTGGGCGACCGAGTCACAGTTAACCCAGTTGTCAGCTGCGGTGATTGTGAATTTTGCCGTGAAGGTAAGCCAATTCTTTGCCATAACCGCAAAGGACTTGGAACGAACTGGCCAGGCTCATTTGCCGAATACATGATTGCAACACAGGATTTAGTTTTTAAAGTGGGCAATTTGTCTGCGGAAGATGCAATGTTTGCAGAGCCTGCAGCGTGCGCGATGCATGGCGCTCAGATGCTCAAAATTACTCCCGGAACTAGCGCGCTTATTTTTGGAGCCGGACCAACGGGGCAGTTACTTGCTCAGTTGATGGCAACATCGGGCGCGGCATCTGTGACTGTTGCAGGATCTACTCAATTTAAATTAGATGTGGCAAAGAAATTAGGCGCAGATAAGACCTATCTTATGGACCGCAAAAACATTGCTAAAACAAAGGAAGATCTTCTCAAAGCATCACCAAGTGGATATGACATTGTTGTTGAAGCAACAGGATCTATGGATGTAGCAGAGATCTGTGTCCCACTCACACGTAGCGGGGGTACTTTCATGGTTTACGGCGTTGCCGAGCCTGATGATACTTTTCGAATTAATGCCTTTGATGTCTTTCACCGAGAGATAACAATTCAGGGCTCCTTTGCTGAGATCGATACATTTCCAGCCACCTTGGCTGCCCTTGAATCTGGCCGTTTGAAGACCACAGGTTTAATTACTCACCGCTTCACAATAGATGAGTATGGAAAAGCACTGGAGACCCTACGAAGTGATAAGACTGCCCACAAAGTAGTTATTACTTTTTAAAACGCTGGCTAAATCACGATCAGTAGTATTAAGGTAACCGCATGAAACTTTTTGGCATGAGCGGTGACCGTAATGATTTTCGCAAAATTACTAGCCACCCCCAGCAAGCTATTGGCTGTGAACTATTTCGCGCCATGGATGGTGACATGCTCGATCAGCGCATATTGCGTATTCGAAATGGTGAACTTGAGATAGAGATTCTTGTTGATCGTGGTTTTGATATTGGTCGCGTTCTCTATCGCGGTATTCCAACACAGTGGGTTTCACCCGCAGGCTTTCGTCATGCTCACTCTTTTCATCCTTCAGCGGTTGAACCAGATGGGTGGGGGTGGCTACGAAATTGGCAAGGCGGATTTCTTTCAACAATTGGTATTGACCACGTAGGGGGTCCGGTAACTCATCCCAATCGCCACTTGCACCCAGCAATTACTGGTGAACGTAGATTTACCGGAGGCTTTATTTCACTTTCACCCACAACAATTGAAAAAATTAATGTCGACTGGGATAAAGGCACGATTGAAGTGCAGGCAAAAGTGCGCCAGGCAGCAGCTTTTGGAGAGCACCTTGTCATGACCCGCAGAATCACGATGAATTTTGGAGAAGCAAAGTTTCACTTCTCTGACTCTGTGCGCAACGATGGATATATTGAAGAGCCAATACAAGTGTTGTATCACATCAATTTAGGCTGGCCTTTCTTAGCTCCAGGCTCAAAAGTCAGCACATCCTGTACAGAAATGCTTGCTTGTATCGACTCAGCTAAAGGTGTTGACCCAACAACAATGCCAGCCCCAACACCAAAAGATGTTGAACGTGTCTGGGATTGGAATGCTCCTAAAGGAAAGCAGTGGGTTGAATTAACAAATCCAAATGCTGCAGACCGTGGAGATATGACAATGCGCTTAGAGTGGGATGGAACTCAACTTCCACACTTTATGCAATGGAGAAATGCTTGCGAAGCACTTTATGTTCAGGGTCTAGAGCCCTCAACAACAGGCTTGCTTGGAAGAGCTGCGGATAATTCACATGCAGGCCCTGCTCCAGACGTTGCACCTGGTGATAGCCGCGACTTTGATTTAGATTTTACTTTTAAGGGTAACGTTTAATTGCAAGAAGTTTTTTTTGTTAGTGGGCCAGCGGCCTCTGGAAAGACAAAATTTGCTAAAGCTCTGGCAACCTCGCGCAAGCTTCGCATTCTTGACTTAGACGACACCTTAGAGAAAATGATTGCCAGCAATCGGCCCACACTTGATGAACTTGGCATGGAAAAGTTCTTATCAACTATGGCACCAGAGCGATATAAAGACTTGTTAGGGCGAGCCCTTAAACAATTTGCCCAGGGCGACTCATTGGTAATCGTAGCTCCATTTACAAAACAGATAGCGGATGAAAATCTTTGGAAAGAAATGAAGAAACCATTTGAAGAAAAAGGCGTTATTCCCAGATTAGTCTGGATATATATTCCAGATAGCCTGCGAGCTACTCGCCTTAAAGCACGCGGGCTTAAACGCGACAAAGGAAAGATCGCAGACATGGAGACTTATCTAGGAAAGATCACCCTCCAACCCCCAGCCTTTGGGCATATTGCTATCGACGGTTCCACAGATTTCACCCTTCAGATCAAAGATAACTTTTAGGTAACGATTGCGCATTTAAGCTGAAAACTCCTTGACCATGCGGCAATTACCTAGTTGAATAACTAATTATTGTGACAACGTTGTCAAAGATTTTGACATCAACGGGGATGGAGCAGTTAAAAGATAATGACTTACGCGCTTGAAGCAAAAGGGATTGTTCGCCGTTATGGTCATGTTGAAGCGCTTCGTGGATGTAACTTCAATGTTAAGCCAGGAGAAGTTACCGCTCTTATTGGTGACAACGGAGCAGGAAAAAGTACGCTCGTAAGAATTCTTTCAGGTGCAGAGCAACCCGATGAAGGTGAAATATTAATTGAAGGTAAGGCAGTTCATTTTAATTCTCCTTCAGATTCACGAAACTTTGGTATAGAAACAGTGTTCCAAGATTTAGCTCTCTGCCCACATTTAAATGCAGTCCAAAATATGTATTTAGGTCGTGAAGTTCCGCGCAAAGGCATTTTAGGAAAACTTGGCTTTTTAGATCATGAAGTAATGCGTCAAGGTAGTGAAGATGCATTTCGCGATTTAGGTGCAACAGTGCGCTCGCTCACTGCAAGTACAGGTTCAATGTCTGGTGGACAACGTCAAAGTATTGCAGTTGCCAGATCTGCAGCATGGGCTACAAAAGTACTTTTCTTTGATGAGCCAACAGCGGCGTTAGGTGTTGTTCAGAAGAAGAACGTTCTTAACCTTGTTCGCCGTGTGCGTGATAAAGGAATTGGAATTGTTTTCATTAGCCACTCAATGCCAGAAGTTTTAGAGATTTCAGATCGCGTACAAGTAATGCGCCGTGGCCTGACTATTGCTGATTACAAGACCTCAGAGACAAACCTTGAAGAGCTCGTAGGTGCAATGACCGGTCGACTAGATGAGGCGAGCAAATAAATGTCAATGTTTACTAATACAAACGGTGATCCAAAGAGTGATTTCGGGATCCTTGCAGAGGAAAAAGAGTCATTCTTAAAAAGAATTCCTAAAACGCAAACATTCCAAATTGTTTCGGTGCTCTTTGTTATCACAGCGATTTTTAGTGCAATTGCACCAAGTACATTTTTCACCCTGTTTAATCTGAGAAACATCATTATCAATATCTCAGTCTTTGCTGTGTTGGGTGTTGGCATGACTTTTGTGATTATCACTGCCGGCATCGATCTATCGGTCGGTAGCGTCTTGGTCTTTAGTAGCGTTATTGCTTGTAAGGCGATTGTTGCTGCTGGCGCAAAGGGCTGGGGCACAACATTCATGGGAATCTTTGTTGCGGTCGCTGTTGCAACCGCATGGGGGGCTCTCAATGGCTGGTTAGTTTCGATCGCAAAGGTTCCTGCGTTCATCGTGACCCTTGGATCACTCAGCGCGGCGCTGGGTGTTTCACAAATCATCACAGGTGGAATTGATCTTCGCGGTGCGACCCCGGAGCTTGTAAACAAAATAGGTTTTGGAAACGTCTACAAGCAAATACCAGTACTTGGAGTGATCGCTGTAGTCGTTGTAATTCTCGGAGGAATTCTTCTCCATAAAACTAAATTTGGGCTACTGACATACGCGGTTGGTTCTAATACCGAAGCCTGTAGGCGTGTGGGTATTAATGTGAATCGCCAACTTATTTATGTGTATTCACTTATGGGATTTACTGCAGGCATAGGCGGAATTATGAGCCTTGCCATGTATCAACAAACAACAATCGCAGGTCAGTCGAATACTGCTTTGACAGTAATCGCCGGCGTTGTGATTGGTGGAACCAGCCTCTTCGGTGGGTATGGAACCATTTTCGGGACCATGATTGGTCTGTTTATACCGATAGTTCTCCAGACTGGCTTCATCATCATTGGCGTTGTGCCTTTTTGGCAAAACGTCGTTGTCGGTGTCTTTCTGGTGGCTGCTGTTTACGTCGACAACGCTCGTCGTAACGCCGCAGATGGAGGCGGAAAAAGCCTCAAGAAACGCTCTAAAAAGAGCACCTCATGAAAGGGAAATGCATGAAGAAGACTAAGAAGCTATCAATAATCGCTGCAGCGTCAGCGATTGCACTTGGAGTCTCAACATTCGGCACAGCCGCTAATGCTGCTGACTACAAGATCACATTTATCCAAGGTGTAGCCGGCGATGCATTCTACGTAACCATGGGTTGCGGAGTTGCAGCAGCAGCTGCCAAGGATGGCGCAACAATCACCACACAAGGTGGCGCAAAGTGGGATGCAACAATCCAAACACCAGTACTTAACAGCGTTGTGGCTTCAAAGCCAGATGCAATTTTGATCGCTCCAAATGACATGACAGCACTTCAGAAGCCAATCGAGGCTGCTATTGCTGCTGGTATCAAGGTTGTTCTAGTTGATACAACAATTGGTGATCCTTCAAAGGCTGTTTCTGAAATCGCATCAGACAACTACGGTGGCGGTAAGGCTGCATTCACAGCTATTAAGGGTCTTGCACCTAAGGGTGGAAAGGTTCTTGTAGTAAGTACATCACCTGGAGTTAGCTCAGTTGACGCACGCGTTAACGGTTTTGCTGATTCTGCAAACAAGGACAAGAAGTACAACTACATTGGTGTCCAGTACTCAAACAATGAGCCAGCTGTTGCTCAGCGCATCATCACAGCTGCACTAGCTAAGAACAAGGACATTGTTGGCGTATTCGCAACAAACCTATTCTCAGCTGAAGGTGTTGCTGCTGGTATCAAGCAAGCAGGAATGTCTGGCAAAGTAAAGATTGTTGGATTCGATGCTGGTTCAGATCAAGTTGCTGCACTTAAGGCTGGAACAGTCCAAGCTCTTATCGCGCAACAACCTGCAACAATCGGTTCAACCGGTGTAGATAATGCAGTCGCTGCCCTTAAGGGAACAACTGTTTCACCACACAAGGTACAAACCGGTTTCACAATCCTTACAATGAAGAACATCAACACCGCTGCAGGTGTTGCTGCTCAATATAGAGACAAGTGCTGATTAGTTAACTTCTAGTTAACGCAGTATGAGATAAGGCCCCCAGAGTGATCTGGGGGCCTTATTCTTTGTATGTCATTGACAGAACCGTGAGGAAAAAAGTAGAGTTTCCCATTATGACAACGATTACCTACCTATGCTGATACTGAACCCAAATCCATGCATAGACATCACAATGTGGGTAAAGCAGCTTGTTCAGGGCAGTGTCCATAGGGCAATCAAAAACGAGACAACGGCCGGTGGGAAAGGGATCAACGTCGCCAGAGCTTGCAAGACAATGGGTGTGGACCCCCACCTCTATTTGATGCTTCCGATGCATGAGGGAGATTTCTATAGAGAACTTTTAGATTCTGAAGGACATGATGTTGAGTATTTAGAGGTAGCAGGTGAAGTAAGAAAAGCAATCATTATGAATGAGGAAGCATCCTCTGCAATTACAGTATTTAATGGACTTGGACCAGATATCACTGAAAAAAATTGGGATGAGTATTGCCTAGCTGCTGCAAAGAAAACACAAAAAGGTGAGATTGTTTTAATGATGGGAAGTCTTCCGAGTAACCACCCAGATAATGCAATTGATCGCTTAGCTAAAACTATTGATGCAGCTGGAGGCAAACTTCTAGTCGACACATCTCCCGCAGCTTTTAAATCTCGAAAAACTGAAATATTAGATTTTATTTCACCTAATCTTGAAGAAGCTGAAGCCATGATTAGTAATAAATCTGGTGATCTCTTTGTCCCAAATGACGAAAATGTTTCAAAGCGCGCGCTAGCTGCTGCGGAAGCTTTATTTAATAAAGTTGGGAAAAATATCATTGTGACCGCTGGGGCGCATGGATGCGCATTTAAGAATGCGGATGAACATTGGTGGTTACCAGCTTTTGTTATTTCACCAGATCAATACAAGAGCGCTGTTGGCGCCGGAGACTCCTTTGTTGCAGGTTTTGCGATTTATTATGAAACTCACCAAAGTGAAACTAATTGGGAAGAAGCAATTAAGTACGGAATGGCAACAGCTGCTGCTTCTTGCGAAACTTATCGTGCCGGCGGATTTGAGAAGTCACGTGTCTTAGAGATTTTGAGTGGTGGCATACATGAATAAACGCGTCCGCCTTATCGATGTCGCAGAAGCGGCGCAAACAAGTATTAAAACTGTTTCCAGAGTTCTCAATAATGATGAGCGTGTGAGTGATGAAACCCGTGAACGGGTTCAAAAGAAGATGAATGACCTTGGCTATCAGGTAGACATCATTGCTCGATCACTTCGGACTGGCGTAGACAGAGTTATTGGCGTCGTTGTTCCAAAGATCGGTGATCCATTCTTCGCAGAGTTGGTTGAAGAGGTGGAAGCTGTCGCAAATGAACATGGAATTGGTGTAATTGTTGGAAGTACTCATGGAGAGCTAGTACGAGAAAATGAACTAGTACAAGGGTTTATTCAGCGCAGGGTCACAGGGATGATCATCGCCCCACAAGATGCAGATTATTCATTTCTAAAGCAGAACCAAATGCCTACTGTCTTTATTGACCGAGCCCCAGAAAAATATAAAGCAGATGTTGTACGGGTTGATGATGAGTATGGAGCGAAAATTGCCGTAGAACATTTAATTAAAAATGGACATACAAGAATTGCATATTTTGCTGATAATTTAAAAGTTAAACCGACAGCGCTTCGGTTGGATGGTTATAAAGCAGCGCTCAAAGATGCTGGCATCAAACTAGATGAGGAACTTCAATTTCTTAACTTAGAAGCAGATATGAATTTAGATGTGACTATAGAAAAAGCTTTAAAAATAAAAAATCCACCCACAGCATTTTTTACATCAAAAGCTGAAATTTCTATCAATATTGTAAGTACTATGCATAAAATAAAAAGAACTGATATTGCATTGGTTTCTTTCGATGACTTTACCCTTGCTGCTTCTATTCAGCCTTCTATAACAGTTATTGATCACTCTGCTCGTGAAATCGGACGAGTAGCAATCAAGAAACTATTTGAAAAAATTGATGGTGGAGACTTTAAACCACAAGAACACATCATTCCTTTAAAAGTTGTCCCACGTGGAACTGGCGAAATAAAAGTGAAGGTGAGCGCATGAACAATATTTATTTAGGAATAGATCTAGGAACAACAAACACAAAAGTA
>CAIUAO010000047.1 GCA_903897155.1 uncultured Actinomycetes bacterium
ACTTCTACGGATATCCAGGGTGGAACATCAGCATCGCTGCAAAAGATGAAAAAGATGTCTTGGTAGGCGTTGTTATCTCTCCGTCACTTTCCTCGCTCTGGCATGCAAGTCGCGGTGACGGGGCATTTCTTAATGACAAGCCAATTAAATGCAATGATCCAGTAGATCTTTCCAATGCGCTTATTGCAACAGGATTTTCATATGATTTAGAGAAGCGCATTGCCCAAGGAAAATTTATTGGAGATCTTGCTCCCAGAGTGCGTGATATTCGAAGAGGAGGAGCAGGCGCAGTTGATCTTTGTTTTGTTGCATGCGGAGCTGTTGATGGATTTTTTGAATCATCACTCAATGAATGGGATGTTGCAGCTGGCGGTTTAATTGCTCGGGAAGCAGGAGCGATTCTTAGTGGTCGAAATGGAGGCCCGGCAAATAAGGAGATGACGATCCTGGCTGGACCATCACTGCACGCTCAGTTAGTCAGGGAGATTGGGTAGTTCTGCCCGGTTTGTTCACGGAGTAGGCCTTATGGCAAGATAGGCCACCTGCCAGAAGGCGACCTGCTTATCTCGGCCTTATGTAGTTTAAAGAGCAAAGGAATACCCATGAACGTGTTAGATGCGGTTGATGCCGCTTCCCTTCGTAAGGGAGTAATCAGTTTTCGTCCAGGAGATGAAATCAAGGTACACGTTCGTGTTATCGAAGGTAACAAGAGTCGTATTCAGGTTTTCCAAGGTGTAGTAATCCGTCGTCAAGGTGCTGGAGTTCGTGAGACCTTCACAATTCGTAAGCTCTCTTACGGTGTTGGAGTAGAGCGCACATTTCCAGTTCACACACCTGTTATCGAAAAGTTTGAAATGGTTCGCCGTGGTGATGTCCGCCGCGCAAAGCTTTACTATCTTCGTGACCTACGCGGTAAGGCATCAAAGATCAAAGAGCGTCGTGGCGCTAACAATGAATTCATTACAGAAGAAGTATTTGTTGAAGAAGTAATCGAAACTGTAGAAACTGCTCAAGAGGTTGAAGCTGTTGTTGAGGCACCTGTTGAAGCTGTAGAAGCAGTTGAAGAGGTTGAGGCAGTTCGTGTCATTGAAAAAGAACCAGTTGCAGAAGCAGAGCCAGTTGCCGATGAGGCAGCTCCTGCGCCTGAACAAGCCTAAGCACTTCCTTTATGCGCCTTCCTAAGAAGGGTTCGCTGCTTCGAGAAGTCCCTGTAGTTATCATTGCAGCACTCATCGTTTCAGTTGTCGTAAAGACTTTCTTTATTCATTTCTTCTTTATTCCATCTGGGTCCATGCAAAACACGCTGCAAATTGGCGATCGTATTGCTGTTAATAAGTTCGCGAATATTTATAGTGACATCCGCCGGGGTGAAGTAGTCGTATTTAAAGATCCAAGTAATTGGCTAGGAACCGCTCAAGCTCCGACAGGCTCTCGCATTGTTCGGGATATTAAAAGTGGACTCGTTACTGTCGGTGTTTTACCAGATCCAGCAACCCAATACTTGATTAAGCGAGTTATTGGCGTTGGTGGGGATACCGTGATGTGTTGTGATGCCAAAGGCAAGTTAGTTGTCGATGGGGTTTCACTTATCGAGCCTTATATCTTTGCAGGCAATGCTCCAAGTGATTCAAAATTTAGCGTCACCGTACCTAAAGGATTTATCTGGGTGATGGGCGATCACCGTGGTGATAGCGCAGAC
>CAIUAO010000048.1 GCA_903897155.1 uncultured Actinomycetes bacterium
CAGCTAAGAAGGCTGCTCCAAAGCGTCGTCGTAAGAAGGCAGCAGCTAAGAAGGCTGCTCCAAAGCGTCGTCGTAAGAAGGCAGCAGCTAAGAAGGCTGCTCCAAAGCGTCGTCGTAAGAAGGCAGCAGCTAAGAAGGCTGCTCCAAAGCGCCGTCGTCGTAAGAAGGCAGCAGCGAAGTAAGTTATCCCCATTAAAGGGCCCCGCTGCTGAAAAGTGGCGGGGCTTTTTACTTGCTACTTTTAATTACAAAGTTTGTTATTTAAATATCTTTTTCGGCAGCAAATTGCTCGCGCATCTTGGCGCTGACTCTTTCAAATATCCTTGCTAAATCTTCTTGGTCCTTAACTGTTAAGTGGTCAACAAATCGGGCGCGAATACTCTCCACATGATCCGGGGCCGCCTTCACGATTGCCTTCCAGCCCTTCTCGGTCATCACCGCAAAAGAACCTCTCTTATCAATCTTGCAAATTTCTCTGCGCACCCAGCCGGCCTTCTCCATCACTTTCATGCGATGAGAAAGTCTGGACTTAGAGATCATCGCGGACTGCGCTAATTCACTCATTCGAATCTGTCGGCTTGGGGCTTCACTTAAATGCACCAAGATTTCATAGTCCGACATAGAAAGATCATGGGGCGATAAGTCACCCTCCATCGCATCCCACAAACGACGAGATGCAATGATGTAGGAACGCCACGCTTTAAGCTCCCGCGGGTTAAGCCAGCGGGGGGCTTTTTTCTTCGTAGTTCTCGTCGAAGTTTTGGTAGCCATACTTCAAGCCTAAGCCCATATAGGAATAGTTGAAAGTTGAATTTGTTGCCCTTGCGTTAGGCTTATCTCATATGACAAATAAGACAAATAAGAGCGGCATAGACCTCGCCCATATTCACAGCGCAACCCGGGTCCAAGACGACCTCTATCGCCATGTGAATGGCGCATGGATCCAAAGTGCCACAATCCCCGATGACCGCGCCGCTGACGGCGCCTTCTACACGCTACGCGATCAGAGCGAAGCACAGGTCCGCCAAATCATTGATGAACTTTCTAAAGAAAAGGCTTCTCCCGGTAGCAACGAGCAGAAGATTGGCGATCTCTATCGCTGCTTCATGGATGAGGCTCACGCCGAAGAACTTGGAATCTCCCCCATCGCAGATGACCTCAAAAAAGCGCAATCAATTACTACCGCCAAAGAACTTCTCTCCACCATGGGAGAGTTTGAATACCGGGGCAATGGCGGGATGTTCTATACATACATCAACACCGATGATCACGATTCAACTTCCTACATTGCATATATTGGTCAATCCGGTTTAAGCCTTCCTGATGAGGCCTACTACCGCGAGGAAGAATATTCATCTATCCGTGATGCGCTTTTAATTCACATAGAAAAAATGTTCGATCTTGCAGGTATTGCTGATGGAAAAAACCATGCACATCGCATCATTGAATTAGAAACAGAACTGGCAGCCCACCACTGGGATCAGGTGCGCGATAGAGATGCCGAGCTGACGTATAACAAACTCTCCCTGAGCGAGCTCAAGGCCATCTCATCTGGCTTTGATTGGGATCTATGGATGGGCGCAAGTAAGACCCCTCCAAAAATTCTTGAAAACTCCATTGTTCGCCAGCCATCGTTTTTTACTGGCCTTGGCAATATGCTCACAAACTTTGATGCAGATAAGTGGCGTTCATGGCTCACATGGCACACACTTTCTGGAGCGGCTCCTTACTTGAACTCTGCACTTGTCAATCAAAACTTCTCCTTTTATGGGACGACACTGTCTGGAACCCCCAAGCTTCGAGAGCGCTGGAAGCGCGGTGTTGGTTTAGTTGAAGGAGCACTGGGTGAGGCAGTCGGTGAAGTCTATGTATCTCGCCATTTCCCGCCGGCAGCAAAAGCCCGGATGGTAGATCTAGTAAGTAATTTGATTGAGGCCTACCGCGTTGATATCGCTGCCCTTGATTGGATGAGTGCGGAGACGAAGAAAAAAGCTTTCATCAAGCTCGATAAATTCACTCCTAAAATTGGCTACCCCGATAAATGGCGCGACTACAGCAAACTTGAAATCACTGCCGATGATTTGATTGGCAACCTGGGCAACATTGCGATCTTTAGTCAAGAGTATGAATTTGCAAAGATCGGCTCACCTATCGACCGACTTGAATGGCATATGACCCCGCAGACTGTAAACGCCTATTACAACCCGGGTATGAATGAGATTGTCTTTCCAGCAGCAATCTTGCAACCACCCTTCTTTGATTTAGAGGCAGATGATGCCGCCAACTACGGAGGCATCGGCGCGGTGATCGGCCATGAGATCGGGCACGGCTTTGATGACCAAGGATCTAAATATGACGGTGATGGAAACCTTGAAAATTGGTGGACAGATAGTGATCGCAACGAGTTTGAAAAGCGCACTAAAAAACTTATTGACCAATACGAGCAATTACACCCATCTGGCGCCCCTGAGGTTCACGTTAACGGGGCTTTAACTATCGGGGAAAACATAGGTGACCTAGGCGGCCTAACAATCGCTTATAAGGCCTATGAGCTCTCTTTAAAGGGTGCTAACGCGCCAGTTATAGACCAGCTGAGCGGTTATCAACGTTTGTTTTATGGTTGGGCGCAGGTATGGCGCGGAAAGATGCGCCCGGAAGAAGTACGCCGCCGCGTTGCAACAGATCCGCACTCCCCTGATGAATTTAGATGCAATCAGGTAGTCAAAAACCTTGTTGAGTTCTACGAGGCATTTGGTGTGAAAGAGGGCGATGATCTTTATCTGCCAGAAACAGAACGCGTTCGTATCTGGTAATTATTCAGGGAAGTGGCAAGCAACCTGACTTGCCCCGACCTGAAGGAGTTCTGGGGCAACACTTCTGCACATGTCTTGAGCTTTCCAACAACGAGTATTAAAGACGCACCCCGTGGGTGGGTTTGCTGGGCTTGGCAGATCTCCGGTCATCACGATGCGCTCGCGCTTTCTTTCAATCTCTGGATCTGGAATTGGGACAGCAGATAAAAGCGCCTTCGTATAAGGGTGGTGGGGGCTAGAAAAGAGCGCCTCTGTTTTTGCGATCTCCATGATTTTGCCTAAATACATCACGATTACTCTGTCAGAAATATGTTGAACGACTGATAAATCATGGGCAATAAAAAGATATGACAAACCAAACTCATCCTGTAAATCATCAAGAAGATTTACTACTTGGGCTTGAATGGAAACATCTAAAGCCGACACTGGTTCATCTGCGATGATTAATTTAGGGCG
>CAIUAO010000049.1 GCA_903897155.1 uncultured Actinomycetes bacterium
CCGTTTGCTCCAAGGATTGGTAGGCCTGCATTTGGCATAACAGAAATTTGAGATTGTGAACCCTTACTCAGTGAGCGTAGATGTTCACTCATTTCTGCGGGACCTGTTGCGCAGTTCAAACCAATGAGATCAATATCAAGTGGTTCAAGAGCGTTAAGTGCAGCTCCAATTTCAGATCCTAAAAGCATTGTGCCAGTAGTTTCAACTGTTACTTGTGCGATTAGAACAATATCCCGATCAGAGTCTTGAATTGCTTGCCGCGCTCCGTTTATTGCAGCTTTTGCCTGAAGTAAGTCTTGTGTTGTTTCAACAAGTAGCGCGTCACATCCGCCTTCAACTAACCCTTGAGAGGCAGTTGCATAAGCATCTTTAAGCTTTTGATACGAGGTATGACCGAGGGTGGGAAGTTTCGTTCCAGGACCAAGTGAACCTAGAACCCAACGAGGTTTATCTTCAGTGGAGTATTCATCTGCAACTTCACGCGCTAGCTTTGCACCAGAAAAAGCCAATTCATATATGCGATCTTCAATCCCGTACTCAGCAAGATTGGCAAAGTTTGCTCCAAAAGTATTTGTTTCAATTGCATCTACGCCTACATCTAGATATTGCCTATGGACTGATTTAACAATGTCAGGGCGAGAGACATTTAGGATCTCGTTGCAACCCTCATGATTTTGAAAATCTTCAAGAGTCGGATTTGCGGCCTGAAGCATTGTTCCCATAGCGCCATCTGCGATTACGGTGCGCGCCAAAAGCGCCTCTCGTAAACTTGATTTTTGCTTCATAAGAACGCAAGTTTAGCCTACGCGCTCGTCTCTAATCTCTAGAAAGTAAGCCCTAGAAGGCTATCCATCGCGCGAGATAACTCCCCTGCAGATCCCCCACCCATTCCTTTATGGCAATCAGCTACCCACGTTTTTAAATCAATAAAGAATCGTGCTGTATTGAGATCATCAGCAAGGCAATCAATCAAAGTTGAGATTAACAATTCAGTAGGGGCAACTTCCATCATTGCCAAACTCGTGCGGATCTCTTGCACTTCACTAGTTGCCTTCTTTAACACCTCTTCACTCCACATGCGATCTTGGCTGTAATGACCCTGGAGGAGTGCGAATCTAATAACTACAGGATCAACGCCTTGATCAAGAAGTTTTGAAACGAAAACAAGGTTTCCCTTGCTCTTGCTCATCTTTTCACCATCTAGGCCGATCATTCCGGTGTGAACAAATGCTTTGGCAAACTTCTGCCCAGTCATGGCTTTCGATTGCGCCGCACTCATAAAGTGATGAGGAAAAATCAAGTCACTTCCCCCACCTTGAATATCAATCAATGTCTCACTCGCCTTGTTACCTTCTAGAAAATTCTCACCAAGTAGGTAACGAAGGCTAATTACACAACATTCGACGTGCCATCCAGGACGACCAAATCCATGTGAGCTCTGCCAGCCTGGTTCACCTTCTTTGTTAGCTATCCATAACACAGGATCTAGTGGGTGCTCTTTACCCGCGCGCTCTGGGTCTCCCCCACGCTGCGCAAAATTTTCTATTGCTTCACTTTCGGAAATAGGCAATTCTGGCAAAAATTCTTTTGTTTGAAAATATAGATCGCCATCAACTTTGTAGGAATAACCATTTTTAACAATGGCAGCGATTGCTCGATCAATAAGTGGCATTACTTGTGTAACAGGAACAAAATAACTTGGTGGAAATACCCGAAGAGCGGTCATGTCATTACGATAGAGATCGGTCTGGCTCTGACCAAGATCACGCCAGTCAAGTGAATCTCTGTTAGCTCTTTCATATAGCGGTTCATCAACATCGGTTATGTTTTCTACAAAATTAACAATATCGCCAGCAGCTCTCTTATATCTATTAATTAAATCAAAGGTGAGATAAGTAGCTGCATGACCCAAATGAGTAGCGTCGTAAGGTGTAATCCCGCATACATACATATTGAGCGGGGCTCCTGAGCTAAATGAATGAGAACCTTGTGGACCCTTGAAAGTTAAGGGAGGAAAATTTCTGCGCTCGATGAAGGGAGCAAAGGGAGTTGGCCAAGGGTTTTCAAGAATTTCCATAGGTAATAAGAGTATCTAATACTGACTTAAAATGGAGGCCAAGGAATTGAAGGCCATTCATCTGATGGATATGGGAACGTTCCTGAATCAATCATTTGGGATGCTCTCTCCTTAAGGGCCGTAATTTCATCAACGGTTATGAGTTCACCCAGAATTGTTTCTGCCATCACCAAGCTTTCGTTTAAAACCGCAATCTCATCAACGCTCAATTCTTCTCCAGCCCACTGCCATAAAACTGTACGCAATTTTGGATCAGCATGAAATGTCACTCCATGGTCACATCCATATATTGACCCTGCTGCGTCCACAAGTATGTGTCCATATTTTCTATCAGTGTTATTTATGATCGCATCAAGCAAGACCATCTTTCGCAATTGCGGAGTCTGTGCAGATGCAAAAGCGACAACATCGAACTCCTCATCCATCTCAATCCATTCTTGGACAGAGCCCGGACCAAAAGGGCCATCTCTTAAAATAGTGAAGGGGACAATATGCAATCCAAGAGCCTCAGAAATCACGTAAGCGGCACGTTCTCTTTGCGCAAGATTTCCGTCAGGAAAGTCCCATAAAGGCCGCTCTCCTGCAATTGGTTTGTATATAACTTTCACTTCATCATTACCTAGTTTTGCTATAGCAAATAATGTTGCATTAGATGCATCAACAAAGCGCCCCTCTACAACTAACTCGCCTTCAGTGATAACAAGATGTTTATCCACTACCTTCGGTACCCATTTGCTCGTGGACATAGATGCCCTTCTGGATCAATGGGTAGCCCGCAAAATGGGCAAGGTTGCCGTCCTGCAGCAACGACAGAATCAGAGCGATCACAAAACGCCCTAGCCTGATTAATGCGAAGATTAAATGTAAGCAGATCAGGAGCATCCTCTAGAAGTTCTGCTTCATCTTCAGCAAGCAGCTCTGTAACTGTCTCATCGCCAACAGATTGAGCTTCAATCGTTATCCGCTGAGTGCTTTGATCCCAACTAATTCCGATGACGCCAACCCTAAAATCTTCTGTTATCGGGTAATCAAGGGGTGCATCATCTCGAACGCTTGCTAGATCAAGTTCATCGTAAGAGGCGAGTTGGTTTCTACGTAGCTCTCGAATCATTAAACCGAGGCGCTCGGTTAAGGCCATAACTTGTGTTTTTTCTAATGAAACACAGTTCGACCCAGTTGAAGATGACACTTGAAGAAAGAATTGCCTCTCTCCCGGAACGCCTACTGTTCCAACAACGCATCGCATAATGGACTCATGGTGATAGACAACTCGACTCATTTACGGCCCGAGCCTCCACCGAGTCCATATCGGTCGCGTACTTTCTTTTTGCTATCTTGCCTATAACCAGCCAAATGTGTTGTTGAATTCATCGAAATTACCTGTGACGGTGGAAATTTAATAGTTGTCAGCGAAGCAGGGTCAATAGAAATTCTTTGAAATGAATCAAGAGGTAAACCAAGATGATGGGCAACAATCGACTTAATCACATCGCCATGAGAAACAATCAAAATTCTTTTTTTACCCTGCGCCATATCCATAACACCATGGTTGGCTCTCATAGACATCTCTAGGAAGCTCTCTCCTGAAGGAAAGCGCACGGTACTAGGCCTCGATTGAATAACGCTCCACATCTTTTGTTTAGAAAGCCTGGCAAGTGATTTGCCGCTCCATTCCCCATATTCCATTTCAAGGAGAGCCTCGCTTTTTACAGCCTTGCCTCCTGAGGCTTTGAGATAAGGGTCGAGTGTTTCTAAGCATCTCTTTAAAGGTGAGGTAAAGATTGCATCAAAAGAATATGAGGCGAGTGCATGTGCTACTTCTTGAGCTTCAACGCGCCCACGCTCTGACAATGAGACCGTGTTGTCTCGTCCTGCCAAAATACCTTTGAGGTTGGCAGATGAATGAGCATGGCGAAGAAGAATAATCTCGCAACTTTGCCCAATCTGTCCCAGTGCCATAGGTAGAAGGTTACCGAGTATTAGCCACTCCACTTGCTAGGGTCACACCATGGAGAAGCGAACCCTTGGGAGTACTGGTTTACAAGTTTCTCGCATAGGCCTTGGGACTATGACATGGGGACGAGATACAGATGAGCATGAAGCAGCAGATCAACTTCGCTCATACCTTGATGCTGGTGGGTCCTTTGTTGATACAGCAGCTATCTACTGTGATGGTGATAGTGAGCGAGTAATTGGTGGATTCATTGGCACCTTAGTACCACGTAATGAAGTGACAATTGCAACCAAAGCAGGGATCTCCTTCCACGAGGGCGTTCGTACGGTCAATAATTCACGCGCAAGCTTGCTTACTGATTTAGATGCGTCACTGGCAAGACTTAATATCGAATACGTTGATCTTTGGCAGATTCACTCATGGGATCAAAGCGTTCCATTAGAAGAGACACTTTCGGCTTTAGACTTTGCAGTCTCTAGCGGCCGCGCTCGCTATGTAGGTATTTCAAATTTTGCAGCATGGCAATTAGTAAGAGCGGCAACACTGCAAAACCCCACATTTGGAAAAATAGCAATCTCTAGTATTCAAAATGAGTATTCATTACTCAATAGAAGCATTGAAGCAGAAGTGGTCCCCGCCTCCCAAGCAGTTGGGGTAGGAATCCTCGCGTGGTCACCACTTGGACGAGGCGTGCTTTCGGGAAAATACCGAACGGGATTGCCTTCTGATTCACGTGGCGCAAGTCCTCACTATTCTGGTTTTGTAGCGCCGTACTTAGATGCAAGAAGCAAATCAATTGTTGATGCAACATGCGTAGCGGCAGAAGGACTTGGGTACTCACCCATTGAAGTTTCTTTAGCTTGGGTGCGTGATAACCCACATATCGCAAGTGCAATTGTTGGAGCCAGAACAGGAGCCCAATTAAGAGGCATTCTTACCGTTGAAGAGATTGTTTTGCCTGACCAAGTTAGACAAGCACTATCAGAGGTTTCCGAACCTTCTCGTTAGCAGCTCTCTAAAAATCTTGCTAAAACTCGAACGCCAAAGCGTAAACCTTCTACAGGAACACGTTCATCAACTCCATGAAAAAGTGCAAAGAAATCTAAATCAGCAGGCAGCTGCAGTGGGCAGAACCCATAACCAATAATTCCCAAATCAGAAAGCGCCTTGTTATCAGTTCCACCGCTCATCAAATACGGAACGGGAACACCCTCATGATCTTCTGCAATAAGGGCACTGGTCATTGCTGCTACAAGTGGTCCTGCAAAATCAGCTTCTAGCGCCTTATCTCGAACAAGTAACTCAATTTTTGCATCTGTTCCAACAAGCTCTTTCATTGTAGATTCAAGTTCGGATTCAAAACCAGGCAAAAAACGTCCATCAACAACAGCTGTTGCCGTTTGAGGAATGACATTTGCTTTATAACCAGCATTGAGCATCGTCGGATTAGCGGTATTTGTTACCGTTGCTCCAATCATTTTTGCTGCTCCCCCAAGGTGCTTGAGTAGTGATGAGGCATCATTGGGGTCATATTTTTCACCAACAAGCTCAGCAACCTTAGTAAAAAACTTTTTATTAGTGGCGGTCTCGCGCACTGGCCAAACATGGCTTCCAATACGGGCAATTATTCGAGAGAGTTTTGTTACTGCGTTATTTGAATTAGCAAATGATCCATGTCCCGCAGTTCCTTCAGCGGTGAGCTGCATCCATTGAATACCCTTTTCAGCAGTCTCAACGAGATATAGGCGGTGACCGCCTGTAATAGTGACTGAAAATCCACCAACCTCTGAGATCGCTTCGCTGTAACCCTCAAAGACTTCAGGGTGTTCTTTGACCATCCAGCGTGAACCATATGAAGACCCTGCTTCTTCATCTGCAAAAAAGACAAGCAAAATGTTACGAGGTGGAACATAGCCCGTGCGGGCCCATGAGCGGATGATCGCAAGATACATTGCGTCGCCGTCTTTCATGTCTACTGCCCCGCGGCCCCAGATATATCCATCTTTGAGTAATCCGGAGAAAGGATCAACAGACCAATCCTTCGCATCAGCAGGGACAACATCAAGATGTCCATGTACTACTAACCCTTTGCGCTTTTGGTCAACGCCAGGAATTTTCGCAACAACGTTTACTCTATTTTCTGCACTTTCATAAAAAGTTGAAGTGATCCCTACTTCAGAAAGCTTCTCTGCAACAAATGTTGCCATCGCAGCTTCATTGCCCTTGCCTTCGCCATAATTCACACTTGGAATACGAATCATCTCTTGAAGCAGAGCAATACAGTCTTCTTCAACTGTGAGCAGTTCTTTCGCATCCATGGCTCTATTCTCCCTTATTTCTGCTTCGGAGCGAACCTTTGCTATTGTTGCCTCTTCACTGGTCCGGGTGGCGGAATTGGCAGACGCGCTAGCTTGAGGTGTTAGTTCTCGCAAGGGATTAGGGGTTCAAGTCCCCTCTCGGACACCACAGATGCCCAGTTTCTGGGTAGATGCGCTAACTTCCTACCTGTGGCTGAGCTAACTTTTTACTGCGGAACGATGAACAGCGGTAAGTCGACCCTTGCCTTACAAACTGCTCATAATCATAAAAGTCGTGGACGCAGCGGAATAATTTTCACTAATAGCGATCGTGGCGGTCCAGGTGTGGTCAGTAGTCGTCTGGGGTTGCGCTCTGAAGCTATCGAAGTGCACCCACTCATGGATCTGCATCGCTTTGTGGCTGAACAACTCTCAAACGGCGCTCGTATTGATTTTATTATCTGCGATGAAGCTCAGTTTTTTGAGGCTAAGCAAATCGAAGAACTTACTCAGATCGTGGATGGCTTAGGAATAGATGTCTACGCCTTTGGAATTTTGACTGATTTCAGAACACATCTCTTTCCAGGCTCAACTAGACTCGTTGAACTTGCAGATCGAGTTCTCCCATTACAGGTTGAAGCTCTTTGCTGGTGCGGTGAAAGAGGTACGCATAATGCACGCATTAGAAATGGAACAATGACCACCGAAGGTGATCAAATAGCCCTTGGAGATGTTGCCGATTCTTTAGATGAAAATGGAGAAATTTCTTATGAAGTTCTCTGTCGCAGACATCACGTCCGCAAGGTGATCTCACGAAATTCAAATGCAGCACTCCCCCAATCTTTACCATTCACAACAAATAGCTAATCAACTAATCAACATAAGGAGAGACCGTGGAAACAAAAGGATACGCAGCACTTGCAGCAAAGAAACCTTTGGAGGCATATTCATTTAAGCGCAGAGACCTTCGTGATACAGATGTAGCACTTGATATCTCCTTTGCTGGAATATGTCACTCAGATATCCACCAAGCCCGCGAGGAGTGGGGAGCTGCAATTTTCCCTATGGTTCCAGGACATGAAATCGCTGGAATAGTTACGGAGATCGGACCAAAAGTTACCAAATTTAAAGTTGGAGATCGCATAGGTGTCGGCGTTTTCATTGACTCATGCAGAACCTGCGAAAACTGTAAAAATGGAAATCAACAGTATTGTCTACAAGGCATGACAGGCACATATAACGAGTATGAGCGTGATGGAAAGACTGTTGCCCTCGGTGGGTATTCAGATAAATTTGTTATCGATCAAGATTACGCAGTCCATATCCCAGCAAATCTTGACCTAGCAGGAGTTGCTCCGCTTCTATGTGCTGGCATCACTCTTTATTCACCACTTAAAAACTGGGGCGCAGGTCCTGGTAAAAAAGTGGGAGTTATGGGCCTTGGTGGCCTTGGACATATGGGAGTGAAATTCGCTGCGGCACTTGGCGCAGAAGTAACAGTCTTCTCGCATTCATCAGGCAAGGAAGCAGATGCAAAGCGCATGGGCGCAAAGCATTTTGTTGTGACCTCAACGCCAGGATCACTTGAGCCACTTGCAGAATCTTTTGATCTCATTCTTAATACTGTCTCTGCAGAGCTAGATATCAACGACTATCTCAAATTGCTCAAAACTGATGGAACTCTGGTCGTGATTGGTTTGCCTGGTAAGCCATATGCAGTGGAAGCTGGTTCACTACTTCGTCTTCGCCGTTCACTTGCAGGCTCAATGATCGGTGGCATTCCTCAAATGCAAGAAATGCTTGACTTCTGCGGCAAACACAATATTTTAAGTGATGTTGAAGTCATTAAGGCTGATTACATTAACAAGGCATATGACCGCACTGTGGCAAGTGATGTGAAGTATCGCTTTGTTATTGATGCAAGCAGCTTCTAGTAGCCCTCTTAATTAAATGAATTGATGCGCCGCTAAAGCAACTAGCGGCGCAAAGATCAAGGCGGGCAATAGATCTCCAATAGATATCATCTTGATATTAAGTAATCTTAATCCAATTCCAAAGAGCATTACTCCCCCGACTGCTGTTAGAGATTGAATCTGATAAGGGCTCAAAATATTTCCAAGGAAATATCCGATAATCGTCCAGCTAAATTGATAGATGCCTACAGGGATCGCCGAGAAGGCAACTCCCCAGCCAAATGTTGAAGCAAATGCCATCGCAGCAAAGCCATCTAGAGTGCTCTTAAGCACGAGCTGTGAAATACCAGTATGCATTCCATCACTAATGCTGCCCAAAATTGCTAGAGGACCAATCGCAAAGAGAAGGGAGGCAGCCATAAAACCTTCGATAAACGATCCCTTATCTTTGCTTGCAAAGCGGGATCTAATAGTCAAGCCAAAGTTTTCTAGACGCGCTTCAATGTGTAATGAATAGCCCACGATCCCGCCCAGCACAAGTGCTGCAAGAGTTCCAAGAGTTGTCCACCCGACTGGAACGGCGTTTACAAATGAGGGCCTCCACACACTTCGCAAATTATCAGCAGCATTGATGAGAGTAATACATCCCAAGATGTCTGTAATGAGTACGCGCAGTCGATCAGGAAGCCGATTTCCACCAAGTATCCCAAGTGTAGAACCAAGAATAATCGTGCAGATATTTATGCACGTTCCAATACCAACAAACACTAGAAGCCAAACTTGATGATTGAGATCAAGCCAATCAACAAACAGTAGAAAGCAAAGGGGCGTAAAGATTGAGTCTTAAACCACCTAATTAGGACTTTGACGCTTATAAATGTGGCGAAGAATGCAACTACGGTTCCAACAAGTAGTGGCCCATAAAGTCCGCTAAGCCCACCATGCGCCAACTTAGGTAGCTTGAAAAGTGAAGCACCAAGTATTACTGGCAAGGAAAGTAGAAATGCAAAATCAGCAGCTAGCGAGCGAGAGAGGCCACGAAGCATTCCAAATGACATCGTCACGCCAAAACGGCTGATACCGGCAAAGAGTGCCGCGCTTTGGCCAACGCCGATGACCAGCGCTTGACCATTTGAAATTCGCTCAACAATCGCTACGTCAGGATCAGAAGTAGTCAGATGGACATGTCTGCGACTAGTGAGTCGTTCAGCACCAAGAAGAATAAGGCCGTTAATAAACAGAAAAATTGCCGCACTTAAAGGCTTCTGAAAGTTTTTAAGGAAAAAATCACTAAAGACAACGCCTATGAGACCAACAGGAATTGTTCCAATCAACAAGAGCATGAAGACCCTAAAACCTGGTTCATTTTTCTTCAATGTGAGAGTAGAGCGAAGAATCACGATCCAGCGAGGTGCAAATGCAATAAAAAGTGCAATAGCAGAGCCAAGATGTAACGCAATTGCCACGAGGAAATAGGTTGGCGATTCGGAGAATGCTGCCCAGCTTCCACCAATCCACGCAGGGACAAGAACCGTATGACCCAGGCTTGAAACCGGAAAGAGTTCAGTGATCCCCTGCAATAAACCCGTAAAGACTGCTTGTAGGTATGAAAAATGAAAGATCATCGCGCCGCCTTTGCAAAGAATCGTTGGTCTTGCTCTATAACTTCGATTGGAATTCCATAAGCAGCTGAAAGGTTTTCAGAAGTTAACACTTCTCTCAACGTCCCAGTAGCAATGATCTTTCCTGCACCTAATAATAGGCAGTGTGTAGTGCCTTGCGGTATCTCCTCGACGTGATGGGTGATGATTACCGTAGCAGGGCTGTGTGGATCGATGGCTAGCTGATTCAAACGGTGCAGTAAATCCTCACGCCCTCCTAGATCTAAACCCGCTGCAGGCTCATCCAAGAGCAGCAACTCTGGGTTTGGCATTAATGCTCTAGCAATCAGGGTTCTCTTCTTCTCACCTTCACTGAGTGTGCCAAAGAGACGATCCTGTAAATCTCTGACGCCTAAAACTGTTAAAAGGCTAATTGCGCGAGATTCATCCCAAAGATCATAACTTTCATTCCAACGGCCAATAATCGCGTAAGTGGATGTCATAACAACATCGATAACTCTCTCATCATCTGGAATAGCTGCAACGAGATTGCTAGAGGTAATACCAATGCGTGGTCTTACTTCAAAGAGATCCACTTCGCCAAGTTTGGAATCCAAAACAATCACACTTCCTGAAGTTGGATGAATCGCAGCTGATGAAAGTGAGAAGAGAGTTGTCTTACCTGCTCCATTTGGGCCAAGGACAACCCAGCGCTGATCTGAATCAACGCTCCAACTAATGGGGCCAAGTATCTGTTTGCCGCCCCTGACAACGGTGGCAGCATCAAATTCAAGGACGGTGCTCACAGTGCTCAGAGTACTCAAGGGAGGAAAAAATACACGTAATGACTTCCAGACAGGCTAATGTCGCCTTGTGAACGCTACTAATCCAGAATTTACGGGACTTATTTTATTGGCTAGCCAAGATAAGCCAGAGGCTCCGCAGGAGCTCTTGGATGTCTTATCCCCATTTGTTATAACAATTATCGATGTTCAAAAGATTCAAGTCAGGGGCCGGTTGATTATGACCGTTCTTTTTGGGCTAGACCCGGCTCATGCGGATGCAATTGAATCTGATTTAATGAAATTCGGTGATGAGCGTGGATATGACGTTGCAGTTGATTTTGCCATAGAGGGTGAAACTAAATAATGGATACTGAACAAAAGAAGCGTTTAGTTGTCCTTGATATGGACTCAACATTTATCCAGCAAGAGGTCATCGACCTCATTGCCAGAGCGGCAGGAGTTGGTGAGCAAGTAGCACAAATTACCGAGCGTGCAATGCGTGGTGAAATTGATTTCAAGCAGTCACTTTCTGAGAGAGTGAAACTTCTTAAAGACTTGCCCGTAGAAACACTTGAAAAAGTCCGCGAGGAAATTGATTTATCCCAAGGCGCAGAACGTATGGTCAAAGTATTGCAAGCCCTTGGCCATAAAGTTGCAATTGTTTCAGGCGGATTTGAAGATGTCATAGGGCCTCTTCTTAAAAAGGTAGGGGTTGATTTTTACCGGGCAAACTCATTGGAAACTTATGAAGGAAAGCTCACAGGGGTAACTCAGGGGCCAGTAATCGATAGAAAAGCAAAGGCAGATGCGCTCAAGGAATTTGCCGCTCAATGTGGTGTCCCTCTAGCTCAAACAGTCGCCGTGGGTGATGGAGCGAACGATTTAGACATGATGGCGCTGTCTGGTTTAAGTATCGCATTTAATGCAAAACCGCTCGTGCAAGCGGCAGCAAAGGCAGCAATTACAGATGGTAACTTGGAAAATGTACTTTTCCTGATGGGCATTACTCAAGAAGAAATTGACAGTACTGGTCTATAAACGACAAGCGTGGATATCTGTTACCAGAATTCCGCGAGCTCCGACTTTCCATAAGCTATCCATAATTTGATTGATTTCTTTTCTTTTCACCATCGCTCTGACTGCATTCCAATCACTTTTCTGCAGTGGAGAAATTGTTGGTGATTCAATTCCAGGTGTCAGGGCGCACGCTGCTTCTAGATTCTCTTTTTTGACATCATAATCAACCAAAACATATTGGCGGGCAATGACTACGCCCTGCAATCTACGGAGTAAAGTTTCAACAGAATCAGAACGTTTTTGCCCCGGGCGTTCAATTAATATCGCTTCACTCTCCAAAATAACATCACCAAAAGTTGCAAGTCCTGCTTGGCGAAGTGTCCCCCCGGTTGAAACGACATCGGCAATTGCATCTGCTACACCCAACCTAACCGAGCTCTCTACAGCGCCATCTAATCGGACTACTTCAGCCTTCACACCGAGTTTTGCAAGATATGTTGAAACTAATCCTGGATAGGCAGTCGCTATTCGCTTACCATTGAGATCACTTTCTTTAAAATTCTTCCCATGTGCGGCTGCAAACCTAAATGTACTTTTGCCAAAATCTAAAGCTAAGAATTCTTCTGATTTTGCTCCACTATCCAGGAGAAGATCTCGGCCCGTAATACCAACCTCTAACTCTCCTGAGGCTACATACAAAGCAATATCGCGTGGCCTTAAGTAATAGAACTCGACTTCATTATCGTTATCGATAAGTGTTAAGTCGCGCGGATCTGTTCGTTGGCGATAGCCAGCCTCTTTAAGCATCGCAATCGCATCTTCAGACAGTGAGCCCTTATTCGGGATAGCAACCTTAAGCATCAAGCACCAAGCCTTCTTGTTGGAGTAATTTATAGAACCTTATAAATATCTTCAGGGGTTAGCCCTCTTGCTAGCATTAAAACTTGTAAGCGATAGATGAGTTGTGAAATTTCAAGTGCTAGCGCCTCATCGCTTTCATGCTCCCCTGCAAGCCAGACTTCCCCGGCTTCTTCGATAATCTTTTTGCCCATTGCATGAATACCCGCATCAAGTGAATCAACAGTAGATGAGCCCGCAGGCCTGCTCTTCTCAATTTCTTTTAGTTCCAGCCAAAGTTGATCAAAAGATTTCATAGGTAAATTGTAATTGAGTAGGCAGTGAGTTGGCGGCTAATTAATGTGATGCGGCATGGCGCAGAGAGGTAATCATCTCTTGCGGGCTATTTGCTCGATAAATCGTGCTTCCTGCCACAAATGTGTCTGCTCCAGCATCAGCAGCAAGAATGATTGTTTCTAGAGTGATACCGCCATCCACTTGAAGCCACGGCCTTTCACCATCTAAAGCAAGTATTGCCTCATGTGCCTGCTTGACCTTCGACAACTGATCGTTCATGAATGACTGTCCGCCAAAACCAGGTTCTACAGTCATCACTAAAAGCATGTCGACATAGGAAAGAAGGTGGGAAACTTCGCTCAGCGCTGTCTTTGGCTTAATTGCAATACCAGCCCGAACGCCTAAATCCTTAATAGCGTTAATTGTATCTACTGGCGATTTACTCGCCTCAAAATGAAATGTGACACTAGCACTCCCGGCAGCAGCATAATCAACTGCAAGCTCATCTGGGTTGTGAATCATTAAATGTGTATCTACCGGTATTTGTGAATAAGAGATTATTTCTTTAGTCTGATGAAAGCTAAAAGTTTGGTTTGGTACAAAAATATTATCCATAATGTCAAGATGGAGAAGATCAGCTGAAGACACTCTGTCTATCTCAGAATTTAGATGAGCGTGGTCAGCATTTAGAATACTGGGGCAAATCCTCACTACCTTACTCATGTTCTAACCTTATGGGATTCCTAGCCAATTACTGTTTCTTTCTCAACAATGACATGAACATAGAATCAGATTCATTTTGGTGGGTCCAGAGCTGAATAGAGCCATCTGGGGTCACAACAGAGCTTGGGACTTGGGTAGGTAAGAATTCTTTAACGGGAAGTAGCTCCATCTCACCATGCCGGCGTAATGCATCTACAACTTGAATCTTAGTTTCAAATAAATGAGGAGAACACGTTACGTAAGCAAGTATTCCTCCAGGATTTAGGATGCTTACCGCCGAATCAAGCAACTCTTTTTGAATAAGCACTAGCTCTTTGAGATCTACTGCTGTGCGCCGCCAGCGTGCTTCTGGACGCCTTCTTAGAGCTCCGAGGCCAGTGCATGGGGCATCGATAATTATCCGGTCGTAAGTTTTACCCAACGCAGGAAGGTCCTGCCCTCTGTACATAATCACATGTTCTTCAGGAATAACATGAGAAACAAGTCGAGCGCGATGTTCACTTGGCTCATTGGCTGTAAAGAGATCCGCAGGGCGATCAACATGAAGCATGTTGTAAAGAGCAGATGCTTTCCCGCCTGGGCCAGCACACATATCTAGCCACGAAAGTGTTGCGGGCTCTGTCGCTGTATTTCTAAATATTTCTGCAACCCATTGTGAGCCGCGATCTTGCACACCCGCTCGTCTCTCTCTAATTGCTTTATATAGACCAGGCATTTGAAGAGCGGTTGCACCAAATTGTGTTCCGGATAACTCAGTTGCTCCTTCATCAAGGAGTTCATCGACAGTAGATTTACCCGGCCAGGCAATCAAATTTGGCTGCGCTGGCAGATTATCTGCAGCAAGTAACTTCTCCACCTCGTGCCAATCCCCTAAACCATCATAAAAAGAGCGAACAATCCACTCTGGATGCGAATAGATAACTGAAAGTGCTTTAGCCGGGTCTTCTGACTTTAGGTTTTCATATTTCTCATAAAACTGCTGATCCGCAGATGCTGCGCGCAATATCGCGTTTATAAAGCTACCTTTGGACTCCCCCAGTACAGCACGTGCAATTTCAACACTCTCACTTACCGCAGCGTGGTCTGAAACTCTCATCTCAAATAGTTGGTGAATACCCATTCGCAGGCAATCAACAACGCCCGAGTCTAATTCATTAAATGGTCTATCTGCTTTCGCTTCAATAAGTACATCGTGCTTACCTTGCATTCTTAGAGTTCCATAAGCGAGTTCAGTTGCAAATGCACGATCTCTCTCTTCTAAATTTGATGCCTGCAATAACTCCGGTAGTCGCAAATTCGCATATGCGCCTTCGCGGTTAACTTGAGTGAGCAGTGTAAAAACCAATAAACGAGCCGGATCTGGCTTTGGTTTATGACCCGCATTTGCCATTATTTGCTATTCAAATCTATCTTCAGCAGTTAGTCTGGCGCCTCGAGCAAAATCAGCACCACTCATACGTTTTTTACCAGCAGGGGTAATTGAATCAATGCTCAAAGTGCTATCGCCACAGCGGACAAGTAGGTTGTCATCAAAGAGGCCAACACTTCCAGGTTTCTTTAAATCATTGGGAGACAAATTTTCAGTTAGTTGATGGATAGCTATTCGCTCGCCCTTAAAGTTGCACCATGTTCCGGGGCGAACTGAAAGTGCGCGTGAAAGCCTAAGAATTTGGTCAGCTCCTTGATCCCAACGAATCTGTGCCATCTCTTTAGTGATTTTAGGAGCCAGACTCACTCCAGTAAGAGGCTGCGCTTTAGGTTTAACACCTTTCATTATTTCAGCAATTACATCAAGAATTCTCTTGCTGGCCAATTCGCTCATGGATTCAAGTAAAGATTCTGTTGTATCTGTGGGGGAAATTTGGACTTCTTCTTGGTAATACACGGGTCCAGTATCGACACCTTTATCCAATTTAAATATAGATATTCCTGTACTGCTTTCACCTTCAAGGAGGGACCATTGAACAGGCGCGGCTCCTCTCCATTTTGGAAGCATAGAGAAATGAACATTGAGCCAACCAAAACGTGGGCCATGCAAAAGTTCAACAGGGATCATTCGTCCATATGACGCTGTAACAATCATCTGTGGTTGGGCGCTGAGTAAATGTTGGTTGAGCGAGGGTGTATCCCCAGGCTTTGCAACGGTTAGCCCTTTCTCATCTGCCCAGTCGGCAAGTTCAGTCTGTTTGAAAGTCTGTCCTCTCCCTGCTTTTTGATCAGGAGTTGTGATGACAGAGGCAAGACTGTGTGTAGAGCCAATAATTGCTTCGATCAACGGTCTAGCGATGAGGGAAGATGATGCCACTGAAATCTGCACGTCGCCTATATTCCTAGGCCGCGAGTTGAATGTGGTGAAACTTTAATAAGTGGTGACTGCCCCGCAGCAGTAGCGCTACCAAACCACTCACTTTCGCGAATCTCTTTCATTGCAGCCTTGCGGAGTTCAGCTGAAAGGCGATCAATGAAAACAATTCCATCAAGATGATCAGTCTCGTGCTGAATTGCGCGTGCCAAAAAGTCTGATCCTTCGATTGTTACTGGCTCGCCATGCATATTAAATCCCTTTGCAACAACACGCATAGACCTTGAAGTCTCATATCGAATCTCAGGAAATGAAAGACAGCCTTCTTCTCCGTCTTGCAGTTCATCACTCAAATCAAGTGTGGGGTTCACAAGGTGGCCAAGTTCATCATCAACATCCCAAACAAAAACACGAAGTGCCACACCAATTTGAGGAGCAGCAAGACCAGCTCCAGGAGCATTTTTCATTGTTTCAGTTAAATCAGAGACTAAAGTGCGCAACTCTTTGTCGAAGACTTCAACTGGAGAAGCCTTCGTCGTCAGGACGGGATCGCCGAAGAGACGAATAGATTGAATTGCCATGTGAGTATTCTATCTAAAGAACTACTCCTGCTACGCCACCTCTAGAGGTTGAAAGGGTCGACCGATATTCGCATAAGAGGTTTTCTCCGAAGACTATTAACGCGATTTATTTCATATAAACGGGTAATAACACCGGCAAATTCACGAAATTTTGCTTTGATAATGATTCGCTCGGACGTATCCCTTGGAATTGGACCAATTATTTCTATTCCCGGTAAATCAGAGAGAGCTTTAATCACTTTCTTCGCCTCAGTTGTGTCAACACTTAGCAAACGATATGTGGGCGGAAGGTGAGCAGAATTTCTCTCGGCTATCTCCCTCTCAATAAGTTTTTCTGTATTTTGGCGGATAACCATCTGGCACACATCATGATTAACTGGAAGTGAAAGATAAATCTCACCACCGGGTTTAAGCAAAGTCAATATCCTAAGAATATGAGAAAGGCCCACCTCATAAGATCGCAGTTCTGTCCGCCCAAACTGCTGCTCTAGATCGAGAAACAAAATACTTGAATATTGACCTATGGGTTCAACACCTGGCGTGCTGATCACTAAGTTCTTGCCTTGAGCTAGATAGGCAACAGGATTCTGACCGGTAGATGTAATGGTTGAATTTTTAGGGAAAGATCTCCCGAACTCTTCTGCTTTCCTGTTTGCTCCAGATGAGATGATCCGTGGCTTGTTTTCCGAGCACCACACGCAGCGCCAATCTAAAATTTTAGTTTGGCACACAGAGCACTCAGGATGTGTTGAGCTTTTAACAAAAGTTAGCTTGCCCCCACATTTGCAGTAAGCAATATTCCGGCACTTTTGGCAGCTAAAGCTTTTCACATAACCGGTATTGGCAACACAAATAAGAACTGAGCCTGAAGAAAGCCCTCTTGAAATAATTGGAAAGTAATCAATATCGTCATCACTATTGCCAAAATAGCTCTTACAACTCAGTTTGCTTTTAAAACGATAATGCTTAAGCCAACCTCGTTTTGATAGATCAGCCACTTCAAGAGATGGCGTGTTGCCGAGAAAGATTACAGACACTTCTTCAGAGCGGATAAGAGCAATTTGGCGGGTATTCCACGTTGGGGACCTGCGCTCATAGTGAGACTCATCTTGGTCTTCAAAAACTATAAGTGTGGATCCCTTGGGCAAATGAGTGAAGACAACATTTCTAGTGCCAAGTACAACATCTACTTGCCCGGATAGTCCGCGCATGTAGTTTTCAAAACGCTCTGTTTTCTTTTGGCTACTGCTGATCTGTAAGACAGATAATCCTCGCTTGCGTAGGGCGGAAGAAAAGATTTCAATCTCACGCTCATCGGGTAAAACCAATGCAACAAGTCCCAGGGATGCCCTAACTTGGATGATCTGAACCACTTTTGACCAATACGGTTCATCAATCGGCAACTCAATAAATGATTTAAGTAGCTCTTTACCAGCAAGATAGCCCTGTAGATCTTTAGGCAGGTCAATACTCGCGCTTGCAGGTTTCTGAGAGATTCTTTGAACTCGCGCACCCTTCTCGCCACTTTTTGAATACGGTGGCACGGCAGCGGCAAAAAAATCCCACGGCTGAACACCATACTTCTGGGCATAATTTTGGAAACTCTTTATCTGTTCAATTGTGACAATTGGTTCTTCAGAAAGTAAACGGGTGATCTGCTTTATTTTTCCTGCCGTAGATGGCTTGCTGGATCTTTCAACCACAATGCCGAGTAATTCTTGACTTGCAAATGGAACTTCAACTAGTGAACCGACTGCCACTTTCTCAGCAAGTAACTCAGGAAGTGAGTAGTCGTAGATAGCATCCAGATGCAGTGCGGGTGGGTCAAGTAAAACTTTGACATAAGGAAGCGTCTTTGAAGTCTCTCGCTTTAATTGCCCCTTTTCTTGGCGCAACTTAAGTGGCTTGGTCTCAGCCACCGCGATTTATCCTTTAACGGCTTTTTGTAAGGCGCTGCTTCGATCGCTCTTTTCCCAGGTGAACTCTGGCAATTCACGGCCAAAGTGGCCATAACTAGCGGTGAGTCCATAAATTGGGCGGAGTAAATTTAAATCACGAATGATGGCAGCGGGGCGAAGATCAAAAACTGATTCAATGGCAGCTTCAATTTGAAGTACTGGAACTTTTTCAGTGCCAAAAGTCTCAACAAAAAGTCCGACAGGTTGCGCCTTGCCAATTGCATAGGCAACTTGAACTTCACAACGTGTTGCCAAGCCAGCTGCAACAACATTTTTAGCAACCCAGCGCATCGCATATGCCGCAGAGCGATCGACCTTCGAAGGATCTTTTCCTGAGAACGCTCCTCCTCCATGACGTGCCATTCCGCCATAAGTATCTACAATAATTTTGCGACCAGTTAAGCCTGCATCTCCCATAGGTCCGCCTGTAACAAAGCGTCCAGTTGGGTTGATCAAAATTCGAACATTTGAAGTATCAATTCCAATTTTTGCGATGATTGGCTTAATAACCAATCTTTCAATATCAGGAGCGAGGGTCTTGTCTAGATCAATCTCAGCAGCATGTTGAGATGATATGACTACAGTATTAAGCGCTACAGCTCTGTCCTTGTCATATTCAATTGTTACTTGAGTCTTTCCATCTGGACGCAAATAGGCAAGCTCCCCAGACTTTCGCACCTTGGAAAGCTGCATTGAGAGCTGGTGAGCAAGTGCAATTGGAAGCGGCATCAATTCAGGGGTGTCATCGCATGCATAACCAAACATCAAACCTTGATCGCCAGCACCTTGTAAATCAAGTGGATCTCCTGATGCTGCAACGCGCTTTTCGAAGGCAGAGTTAACGCCTTGGGCAATATCTGGTGATTGCTGGCCGATGGATAGTGAAACACCACATGAATTTCCATCAAAACCTTTATCAGATGAGTCATAGCCAATTTCAAGAACGGTATCGCGAACGATATTCATAACATCTGCATAACCAGTTGTTGTTACTTCACCAGCAACGTGTACCTGTCCTGTAGTAATAAGAGTTTCAACCGCCACTCGGCTCTTTGGATCTTGCGTTAAAAGTGAGTCCAAAATAGCATCTGAGATTTGATCAGCCATCTTGTCTGGGTGGCCCTCTGTAACGGACTCTGAGGTGAATAGGCGCTTAGTCATTGGCTTAACTTAACTTATTGAGGGCTAAATCAAGAATTTTATCGGCAAGTGTCACCTTAGAAATTCGGGAGACCTTGCGCTCTCCCCCATCACTATCAAGAATGACGCCCTCGGTCTCATCAGCCCCGAATATTTTCGTTTTAGTCACATCGTTGAAATAGAGGAGATCTAAACCTTTCGCACGGAGTTTCTCTTTCGCTTGATTGAGTCCATCACTTCCAGTTTGGGCAGCAAAACCAACTAATACCTGCTTCTTTTTCTTAGTTGAGAGCACCTTAAGGATGTCATCATTTGGAAGCACCTTTATTTCCTTCAAACCACTTTTAGAAATCTTCTCCGAGACGGCGTTCTCGGGTCGGACATCTGCTACCGCTGCCGACATGATGACCATATCCGTATCGTCAAATTCGTGAACAAGTACTTCTTGCATCTGCTTTGCAGTTTCAACATGAACAATCTTCACACCTTCAATATCTGCCAAATCAGCATTTGCAGCGACAAGTGTTACCTCAGCTCCTCTTTTAGCAGCAGCATATGCAAGTGCATACCCTTGTTTGCCAGAAGAACGGTTTCCGATATAGCGAACTGGATCAATTGCCTCTCGTGTACCACCGGCGCTAATGAGTACTTTTTTGCCAAGGTAGTCTGCTTTGGACTTTAGAGCATCTTGAGTTGCTTGAACAATTACTTTTGACTTTGGATATCTTCCCGCTCCAACATCCTCACCAGTGAGTTTTCCTACTTCAGGATCTATGACGATAAATCCACGCGAACGAAGCGTTTTCACATTTAGCTTTGTAGCTTCATTGAGCCACATTTCAGTGTGCATTGCTGGAACAATAATGATGGGGCAAGTTGCTGTGAGGACGATATTTGTTAGCAAATCATCGGCTCGGCCTTGGGCTATGCGAGCAATGAGATCTGCTGTTGCTGGGGCGATAACGACCGCATCTGCTTTCTTGCCCAGTGCCACATGAGGAACTTCTTGAACGTTATTCCACAGGTCATCTGCAACTGCGCGGTGTGAGAGCGCTTCCCATGTCGCAACACCAACAAAGTTCAAACTCGCACGCGTAGGAACTACCGTGATCAAGAAGCCTTGCTCTTGTAGGCGCCTGAGTAGATCGCATGATTTATATGCAGAGATGCTTCCGCCAACACCTAAGACAATTTCTCTTCCGCGGGGAAACATAAGAGTTTTCTACTAAAGGTTAGGCAGGAACTTCTGGACTCTTAGGTTCCAAGTTTTCAATAGTTAAAAGTCCATCATTAATTTCGCGAAGTGCAATTGATAATGGCTTTTCATGAACATAGGTCTCAACAAGCGGACCTACATACTCAAGCAAACCTTCTCCAAGTTGAGAGTAGTAAGCGTTAATTTGACGTGCGCGTTTAGCAGCATAAAGAACAAGACTGTATTTAGAACCTGCCTTATCAAGTAATTCATCGATAGGTGGGTGTGTAATTCCATCAGTCATTTCGCTCGCCATTTTTACTCCAAAATCTCAGAAATCTAATTTTCGGGTTATGCAGTCGCTAAGGGTATCAGTCTTGCGATCAATGTATCGACCTGGTCATTTACAAGCGTGAAATCGAACTCAGAAGCTGCCGCCATCTCGGCCTGAGCCAATGCAAGCCTCGCCGCGCGCCTCTCGGGTGAATCTGTCCCTCTTGAGGTTAATCGCCGAACTAATTCATCCCAATCAGGTGGCGCTATAAAGACTGAACGCGATGTTGGATCGCTACTTCTGACTTGGCGTGCCCCATCGATTTCTATTTCTAAAATCACATGCTTGCCAACATTGCGCCATTCATCAACTGGAATTCTGGGTGTTCCATAGCGCGAACCTGCAAACTCTGCCCACTCAAGGAATTCACCAGCATCAATCATTGTTTGAAACTTTTCCTCAGAATAGAAAAAGTAATCAACGCCCTCTTTTTCATTTGCTCGAGGTTCTCGAGTTGTTGCTGAGACGCTCACCCAAAATCTTGGATCACCGCGAAGTGCGCTTGTAATAGTGCTCTTACCAACGCCACCAGGTCCTGAGAGCACAATAAGATTGCCGCGCACAGGATCAGTTTTTCCCACCGCGAGCTCCTTTCGTAGCGCCATCAATTGAAGAGGACCTAATCCCCCAATTCTACGGGTTGGAGATATGGCTCTCCTCTCCATAATGTTTGCTGCTCTGCTTTTACCTATTCCAGGAACTGCTGCCAATAGTTCAACAACTCTCATCCTGCGAATGGACTCTCTGTGGTCATTTATCGCATCAAAGATCGTGATCTCACTGCGCGCAATCGCAGACTTCACTTCTGCCCTCTCCTTACGAAACTGCGCCGCGGTAGCAAGCGCTGCCATACGCGCCTCTGGGCTGAGCTTAGGAGGAGGGGTTTTGCTCAAGAAATTGAATCCAAGATTTGCGCAGCACGCTTAGACATCGCCTCTGCAGATTCTTTGAAATGAGAAGTGATCGGTCTACCTATGACCAGAAAGTTAGCACCGGCCGCTATCGCATCTTCAGGAGTCATAACGCGCGATTGATCTCCAGCTTGTGAATCTGCTGGCCTTACTCCTGGGGTAATAAGCGTTGGCTCTTTGCCTACTGCAGTTCGAATCGCAGCAACTTCAAGGGGTGAGCAGACAATCGCCCGTGCCCCTGCGTTGACAGCATTTTTGGCAAGGGAGATAGCAAGATCAAGTGGGGAGTTTTTAATTCCCATATCGGCAAGCATGGGCTCACTTAGTGATGTAAGAACTGTTACAGCCGTTATATCGATCTCTGGAGCGCCCGTAGCTGCTGCATTAATCATTTGAGATCCACCCGATGCGTGCACAGTGAGGAACCTCGGCTTGTGATCACGTACCGCTGATACAGCTCCGGCAACAGTGTTGGGGATATCGTGAAGCTTAAGATCTAGGAATAGTTCGAAATCACCATATTCGTATAACTTTTTAACGCCATCATGACCAAATTTTAAGAAGAATTCTAATCCAACTTTATATACATCTATGCTTTTGCGGGTTGCCTGGATCCATTGGCCAGCGAGATCTAAATCATCTGTATCTAGTGCAAGAATAATTTGTGATTTACTCACCGTCCCCACCCTCCGCTCTATGTGCAAAACCTATGGCATCTCTAAAGTTTACAAATCCACGCTGGATACAAATCTCTTCGAGTTCTTGTTTGATCACCATTGCAGCTGCTGGATTGCCAAATGTAGCGGTACCAACTGACACCGCACTTGCACCTGCTAGAACCAATTCAAATGCATCTCGGCCAGAGGCAACACCGCCCATACCAAGTATCGGCGTATCCGGGAGCGCAGCATGAACTTGATATATAGCGCGAACTGCAACAGGTCTAATTGCCGGTCCTGATAAGCCGCCAGTCTTTTGAGACAGCTTTGGAAACATCGTGTTGGTGTCAATCACCATACCAAGAAGAGTGTTTATGAGAGCAAGCCCATCAGCTCCGGCATCAACTACTTCGCGGGCGATCTCGGTAATATCGGTAACATCTGGTGTTAGCTTTGCAATAATTGGAACTTCTCCACCTATATTACGGCGTACTGCTGATATAGCTTCTCTTGCAGTAGTTGGGTTGCATGCAAATACTTGTCCTCTGTTTTCAACATTTGGACAAGAAATATTGACTTCTAAAGCGGTTATTCCAGCAACACCACGAACTTTACGAGCCAGGACTGCGTAATCTTCAACACTCTCCCCTGCAATGCTGATAACTATTTTCACGCCTTGTTCTTTGAGCCAAGGAATATCATTTTCAAGAAATTGGTCGATACCAGGACCTTGTAATCCAATTGAATTAAGCATTCCACTTGGTGTTTCAGCCATTCGAGGAGTTGCTCGTCCACTTCGTGGTTTGACCATAATAGATTTGGTAACAATCGCGCCTAATTCACTCAGCGGGAAAAACTGAGACAATTCCTTTCCAGATCCAGCACAACCACTCGCTGTCAGAATAGGGTTTGAAAATCTTGCACCTGCCATGGCGGTGCTGAAGTCAAAAGTCATTTGCCCCACACCCCATCTGGAATCTCTCGCGACTTAGTCCATATCACCTTGCTGCCATCCATCACAGGACCATCAATACATGTGCGGGTCATGCGAACAACACCATCTTCACCCTCCACAGGTAATACACATGTCATGCATACTCCGATGCCACAAGCCATCGACTCTTCAACTGAACATTGATGCATAATTCCACGCTCTTTTGAGATATTTGTTATCGCCGAGAGCATTGCCATCGGCCCGCAGGAATAAATTATTTCAATATTGCTACTTGCAATAATCCCTGGAATGACATCACTCACTCGTCCGTGTGTTCCAGCACTTCCATCATCTGTGGTGATGGTTAAAGAACTCACCGATCTCTTGCCCTCCAGTGGAGCGTAGATTTTGGCGGCGCTACTCGCACCTAAAACCATATCCACCCGGCATCCACGAGCCTTCAGAACTTCAGCTAGCGCAAATAGAGGCGCTGATCCATAACCACCACCAACTAAAAGCGCGCGAACAGGTTCGGTAGGAATTCCAAAGGCAGTCCCCAATGGGGCAACCATATTTACTAAATCGCCAACCTGCCTATTTGCTAGCCAAGTACTTCCATTACCAAAAGGAGCAATAACTAATTCAAGTAACCCTTGCCCATCTGGTTTAACTGTTGCCCTATAAATTGCAAAGGCACGTCGCAAAACCATTGATGTCCCTGGCCCCCCAACGGAGATCGCTACGAAATTTCCTGGACGTGCATAGGATGCAATTTCATCAACTGAAAAGACCATATGGTTATAAGAACCAACACGTTTATTAGAAAGAACTTCAGCATCAAATTGCTGGGCTTTGGGATTAATTGTTGGGAAATCCATTTACTTCACCAACTTCTGCCATTTTTGAAGTGAGCGCACCGAGAAATCGTGGGCACGAAGAGCAGTGATTCCAGAAACTGCTGCTTTAAATCCAGCGATAGTTGTGATGATTGGAATACCTCTTTGAACAGAAGCTGTACGAATCAGCCAACCGTCATGCCGAGTTCCTCTTCCAAGAGGAGTGTTGATAACAAGGTCTACCATCGAAGTGTTAATAATATCTACGGCAGATAGACCTTCTCCAGGCTCAGAATTTTTACGTACAAGAGTGGATGCAACACCGTTTTCGCTCAATAGTTTTTGTGTGCCGGCAGTTGTATACAAAGTAAATCCTAAATTCACTAGCGCTCTTGCAGGCTCCACACTTGGTGCTTTATCGCGCTCTGAGAGTGAGAGAAACACCGTTCCTGAAAGTGGAAGGGCGCCAAATGATGCAACTTGGCTCTTTGCATATGCTTCGCCAAACGTTTCGGCAATGCCCATGACTTCACCAGTAGAGCGCATCTCTGGACCCAGAACTGAATCCACTCCCATTCCATCTGTCCTGCGGAATCGGTTCCAAGGAAGTACTGCTTCTTTTACTGAAACACCAACGGCAATTCCATCGCCGGCGCTAGGTAAGAAATTCTCACTGCGCAGCTCTGCAATAGTTCTACCCACAGCAATAAGGGATGCAGCTTTAGCTAATTGGATCCCTGTTGCCTTACTAACAAAAGGCACTGTGCGAGAAGCTCGTGGGTTTGCCTCAAGGACATAGAGCGTTCCATCTTTTTCAGCTCGTGATATGGCAAATTGAATATTGATTAGACCTCTAACGCCAACTCCCCTAGCAATTTTTTCAGTAGCCACCCTTACTTCAGCAAGTTTTTGAGGTGATAGAGACATGCTGGGTAGCACGCATGCAGAGTCACCAGAGTGAATACCCGCCTCTTCAATATGCTCCATAGTTCCTGCTAAGAAAAGTTCATTACCATCAAAAAGTGCATCAACGTCAATCTCGATTGCATCATCTAAGAAACGATCGATGAGTACAGGTTGATTTGGCGTAATCTCTGTAGCTTTTTGAATGAACCCTCTGAGCGATTCATCGTCATAAACAATTTCCATTCCCCTGCCACCCAATACAAATGAGGGGCGAACCAGAACAGGATAAGAAATCTCTGCAGCTACGGCAACTGCTTCTTCATAAGAGCGCGCTAAGCCATACTTTGGCGAAGTAAGCCCGTTCTCTTGAAGTATCCTTCCAAACTCTCCGCGATCTTCTGCTAAGTCAATAGCATCAGGGCTTGTGCCTAAAATTTTCACGCCTGCCTCTAACAAACCGCGAGCCAAACCAAGTGGAGTTTGTCCACCAAGTTGAGCAATGACACCTAAAACTGGTCCTGCTGCGGTTTCTGCTTTGATTACCTCTAAAACATCTTCAAGTGTGAGTGGCTCAAAATATAGGCGATCAGATGTGTCATAGTCCGTTGAAACCGTCTCTGGATTGCAGTTGATCATCACAGTTTCATAACCAGCATCTCGCAGTGCAAATGCGGCGTGAACACATGAGTAGTCAAACTCAAGACCTTGGCCAATTCTATTTGGTCCACTACCTAAAATAATGACTGCAGACTTTGTGCGAGGAAGGACTTCTGTCTCAGTGTCATAACTTGAGTAGTGATAAGGAGTGTGGGCTTCAAATTCTGCAGCACATGTATCCACAGTTTTAAATACAGGCTTTAACCCAAGGCTATTTCGTTCAGCACGTATCGTCAGTTCAGTTGTTCCGCGAAGCGCTGCAATTTGAATATCAGAAAACCCAGATGATTTAACTTTTGCAAAAAAATCAGGTGTTAAAACCGCTTCCGCAGCTATCTCATTGGCTAGATCATTAATCATCGTTATTTGTTCTAAGAACCAAGGATCAATCTTGGTAATTGCATGGACCTCATTAATCGTTGCACCCAGCCATAGCGCCCTCTGTACTTGCTGCAGACGCCACTCTGTTGGAATTCCAATTTTGGTTAATAACTCTTCACGACTTTCGCCCTCTTTTGTCCAAGAGAAGGAGGTCCCCTTCTTTTCAACAGATCTCAGAGCTTTCTGAAGGGCTTCACCGAAAGAGCGTCCTATGGCCATTGCCTCACCAACGGACTTCATTGTTGTAGTTAAGCGAGGATCAGCTTCTGGAAACTTTTCAAATGCGAAGCGGGGACCTTTAACAACAATGTAATCAAGTGTTGGCTCAAATGACGCAGGCGTGCTCTTAGTAATGTCATTTTGTATCTCATCAAGTGTGTAACCAACAGCAAGCTTGGTGGCAATCTTTGCAATAGGAAATCCGGTTGCTTTAGAGGCCAAAGCCGAGGAGCGTGAAACTCTTGGGTTCATCTCAATAACAATGATTCGACCATTTGTTGGATTCACAGCAAATTGGATATTACATCCGCCAGTCTCGACACCAACTTCTCGGATAATATCGATAGATAGATCGCGAAGCTTCTGGTACTCAACGTCTGTTAAAGTAAGTGCTGGAGCTACTGTTATTGAATCACCTGTATGTACGCCCATAGGGTCAATATTTTCAATACTGCAGACGATCACAACGTTATCACGGTGATCACGCATAACTTCTAGTTCATATTCTTTCCAGCCCAGAATTGTCTCTTCAAGTAAAACTTCATTTGTAGGTGAGTGACGCAAGCCTGCTCCAGCAATCAACTCAAGCTCACTCTGATTAAAAGCAATTCCAGAACCTAACCCACCCATTGTAAATGAAGGGCGAACAACGACTGGGTAGTTCAATTCCACTGCAGCAGATAAGCAATCTGACATGGAGTGACAAATACGAGAGAGAGCAGACTCTCCCCCAATTTTTGCAACGATCCCTTTAAAGATCTCCCGATCTTCACCACGTTTGATCGCTTCAACATTTGCACCGATGAGTTTTGTATTAAATTTCTCAAAGGAACCACGCTCATGGAGCGCCATCGCTGCATTTAAAGCAGTTTGACCTCCAAGAGTTGCAAGAACTGCCGATGGTTTTTCAATTTCTAATATCTTTTCAATGATCTCTGGGGTAATAGGTTCTATATAAGTGGCATCAGCGAATTCTGGATCAGTCATAATTGTTGCGGGGTTAGAGTTAATTAAGATAACTCGAATGCCTTCTTCACGAAGTACCCGGCAAGCCTGAACACCAGAATAATCAAATTCACATGCTTGGCCAATAACAATAGGTCCACTGCCGATAACTAGAACACTTTCTATCGCTTTATCTTTAGGCACGAGCGCCTCGCGATCTTGAAGACTTAGTCATCATCTCTGCAAAATGGTCAAAAAGGTATTGTGCATCATGAGGCCCAGCAGCTGATTCGGGATGATACTGAACGCTAAATGCTGGACGCTCTAAAAGTTCCAAACCTTCAACGACGCCATCATTGAGGCATATATGGCTAACAAATCCAGAGCCAAACACCGTTGAAAAATTACCCTCAGTTGGCGCCGCAACTGCAAAACCATGATTATGCGCGGTTATCTCGACTTTGCTTGTCCTTAAATTCTTAACTGGCTGATTAATCCCGCGGTGGCCGAAAGGCAATTTATAGGTGTCAAAGCCAAGGGCACGACCAAGTATTTGATGCCCGAAACAAATACCAAATACAGGGATTGAATTAGTAAGAAACTCACGAACAAGAGCGACGGTCGCGGTCATTGTTGCTGGATCCCCAGGGCCGTTGGAGATAAATAAACCATCTGGGTTGATGCTCATAATTTCATCAGCAGTAGCATCCATAGGGAAAACATGAACTTCCATACCACGCTGGGCCATAGAACGAGGTGTTGCTCGCTTAAGACCGAGATCAAGTGCTGCTACGGTAAATTTTTTCTCGGCGCCATTTTCTACCTCAACAACATATTTTTTAGGTGTTGTGACATCTTTAGCTAAAAATGCACCAGACATCTGATCAGAATTTCGGACTTTAACAACCATCTCATCACGTGAGAGTTCCTTCCCAGAAAATATTCCAACTCTCATGGCCCCGCGATCACGCAGGTGGCGTGTAATTGCTCGAGTATCAACACCTTGAATACCAACTACACCTGACTTAATTAAGGCGTCTTCTAGCGAATATTCTGAGCGCCAATTACTCACACGTGGTGAAGGATTTCTGACAACAAAACCAGCTACCCAAATGCGATCAGACTCCATATCAAAATCATTCATTCCTGTGTTGCCAATATGAGGCGCTGTCATGATGACAATTTGCTTGTGATAGGAAGGGTCGGTCAGAGTTTCTTGATACCCAGTCATTCCTGTGGAGAAGACAGCTTCGCCAAAAGTTTCACCAGTGGCTGCCCAACTTGAGCCTTCAAATACAGTCCCATCAGCTAGAACGAGGTAAGCCTTACTCATACTTATTTCCTGTCAAAGCACTATTTGCTAACACATGTACTCCATTAAAGAAGGTATCAGTAACTTTACCTGTGAGTTCATGGCCATGAAATGGAGTATTCCTACTCTTTGATAAAGATTGCGTGCGATCAACTTTCCAGCGTGCCTCAGTATCGATCACAACTAGATTCGCATGAGCTCCAACACCAATGAGACCGTGGTTTACATATCCACCAATACTTGCTGGTTTTGTGGACATGCGAATGGCAAGTGATTGCCAGTCCATCAACTTTGTTGCAATCATCGCGGTTGCTGTAACAGAAAGAGCAGTCTCCAGGCCAATCATTCCAAATGCTGCTGCGCTCCATTCGCAATCTTTATCTTCAGCAGCGTGCGGAGCATGATCTGTTGCGACGATATCAATCGTCCCATCTGCTAATCCTTCGCGCAGTGCATGGACATCATCGATAGTTCGAAGTGGAGGATTTACTTTATAGACAGGGTCATAACTTTCAACCAGTTCATCAGTGAGCATTAAGTGATGAGGAGTGACTTCAGCTGTGACACTCATTCCTTGTGACTTAGCCCAACGAACAATTTCTACTCCGCCCCGTGTGCTCAAATGACAGATATGCAATCTACTCTTTACTTGCTCAGCTAGGAGAATATCTCTCGCAATAATTGATGTCTCAGCAACAGCTGGCCAGCCCGTAAGTCCAAGCTTTCCCGAAACTATTCCCTCATTCATCTGTGCATTCTTTGTAAGTAGTGGCTCCTGGGCATGCTGGGCAATTACTCCCCCAAAGCTCTTCACATACTCAAGTGCACGTCTCATAAGTAGTGGATCGCTCACACATTTACCATCATCGCTAAAGATGCGAACGTGCGCCGCAGAATTGGCCATCGCAGAGAGTTCTGCTAGCTGCTCACCATGTAAACCGACAGTAACTGCGCCGATTGGAAAGACATCACAGAGTCCAGCCAGTTTTCCTAAGCGTTGTACTTGTTCCACAACGCCAGCGCTATCTGCGACAGGTGAGGTATTAGCCATTGCTGAAAGCGCGGTGTAGCCGCCATGTACTGCAGCTTTACTACCGCTGAGCACTGTTTCAGAGTTCTCTTTGCCAGGTTCGCGAAGGTGGGTATGTAAGTCAACAAGCCCTGGGAGGAGAAGATTTTTCTTAAGATCAACAACAGGTCCATCAGCTTTAATACTCGAGGAAATCTCTGTAATTACGCCTTGTGCAATTTTCACATCAACAATTGAACCATCTGCAAGCCTGGCGTTCTTGAGTGTTACATCGTTCATACGATTTCACTCCCACCTGCGATGGGGACTCCGCCAAGAAGCATATAAAGAACTGCCATTCTGACAACAACACCGTTTGCTACCTGTTCTAAAATTACCGAGCGCTTAGAATCTGCCGCAGCAGCAGAGATCTCTAGGCCACGATTCATTGGGCCTGGATGCATCACTATCGCGTTCTCCTTCATCTGGTTCAAACGATTCTCACTTAATCCATAATCATGTGCATATTCGCGCTCACTTGGAAAGTATGAGTCACTCATACGTTCACTTTGAACACGGAGCATCATCACTGCATCTAAGTCGCCGATGACCGAATCTAAGTTATAACTCAGCTCTGCTGGCCACTGATCAACCCCGGTAGGAATCAAAGTAGAAGGTGCGACCATCGTAACTTTTGCCCCAAGGCTACTCAATAAGTATGCGTTACTGCGGGCAACTCTGGAGTGCAAAATGTCACCAACAATTCCAACGTGAAGTCCAGAAAAGTCACGGTCATGATCTGGGAAGTGGCTTCGAATGGTGTAAGCATCAAGGAGCGCCTGGGTCGGATGTTCATGAGTGCCATCCCCCGCATTCACAACCTTCGCCTTAATCCAACCTGATTCAGCAAGCCTCTGCGCTGCGCCAGATGATGAGTGGCGCAAAACGACAGCATCAATGCCCATCGCCTCAATTGTTTGAGCGGTGTCCTTAAGGCTTTCACCTTTACTCACACTTGAACCTTTTGCAGAAAAGTTAATGACGTCAGCTGAAAGGCGCTTTGCGGCTGCTTCAAAAGAGAGACGAGTACGGGTGGAGTCTTCAAAGAACAAATTCACGATAGTTCGTCCACGCAAAGTCGGAAGTTTCTTATTTGGGCCGTCGGTAATCCTTGCAAGTTCCCGGGCTGTATCTAGAATTTCAAAGGCAGTTTTGGCTGACATATCCTTTGTTGAAAGTAGATTATTCATTCGGATTGGCCTACCTCAACCTGGTCAATGCCATCATTTTCTTTCAAACTCACACGCACGCTCTCACGGAGATTTGTAGGTATATTTTTTCCAACATAATCAGCTCGGATAGGAAGCTGTCTATGTCCTCTATCAATCAGAACTGCGAGTTGAACACTCTTAGGTCTGCCAAGCTCACCTATGGCATCTAGTGCGGCTCTAATTGTGCGACCTGAGAAGAGCACATCATCAACGAGCACAACATGCTTGCCTTCAATCCCCTGCGCGGGCAACAAAGTTGGGGTAAGTGGGCGGGGTCCACGTATGCGAAGGTCATCACGGTGCATTGTTATATCTAGGACACCGACTGGAACTACTGAATCAATACTTTCAAGGAAATCGCCTATGCGATTGGCAAGGCTCACACCGCGGGTTGGAATTCCAAGTAAAACAACATCGGCAAGACCGTGATTATGTTCAATAATTTCGTGAGAAATGCGTTTAAGAGAGCGATCAATCTCGCCTGAATCCAGCACAACACTCATAAGTTCTCCTTGCCCGCCTCACAGGACGGTTCGTTAAAGGAATTTCAATCTCAGATTTCTCTGCCCGCGAAGAATAGCATGAGCCCTGAAGGAATCAGAAAAGACACAAATTAGAGGGGCAGAACCGATTTCAACGCGATGATGCGTCCAAGGACTCCGTTGATATAGGCCGCTGAATCTTTTGTGGAGAGCTCAGAAGCGAGTTCAACCGCCTCATTTGCTGCGATCTGATCGTCAAGCCCTTCCTGCCACAAGATTTCATAGAGGGCTACCCTCAATAAGTTCCTATCAACTGCCGGCATACGATCCATATCCCAGCCCTCAGCATAGGTATTGATGAATTCATCAATCTTTTCCTTGTATTCAGAAACACCATTAATAAGAACTGCGACATATTCAGCTTCAGCTAAGTCTGGCGTAGGCCTGGACGACAAAAGCTCAAGTGGATTGGTTCCACGTAAGTCAGATTCAAAGAGAAGATCAAGCGCACGTTTTCTAGCTTTCCGGCGGGCGCTCATGAATGATCTCTTTGTACTTTAAGAATTAGCGCGGCCGAGATAGGCGCCGGTTCGTGTATCAACCAGTACTTTCTCGTCTTGCTTAATGAACAACGGCACTTGGATCTGAATTCCTGTTTCAAGTGTTGCGGGTTTAGTTCCACCAGATGAGCGATCGCCTTGCAATCCAGGCTCTGTATAGGTGATCAATAGTTCCACAGAGGCTGGCAACTCAATATAAAGGGGGTTGCCTTCATGGACAGCAACTACAGCACCAACATTTTCCAACATGTAGTCAGCAGAGTCTCCGACAACTGCTGCTGAGATATTCATCTGATCAAAGTTTTGAGAATCCATAAAAATAAAATCTTCCCCATCGCGATAGAGGAAGGTCATGTCGCGCTTTTCAAGCTGGGCAATATCAACTTTCACGCCTGCGTTAAAAGTCTTTTCAACTACTTTACCTCCAGGCACAAGCTTGAGCTTTGTGCGCACAAATGCGGGGCCTTTGCCGGGTTTAACATGTTGGAATTCAACGACAGTCCAAAGCTTTCCCTCGATATCAAGGGTCATGCCATTCTTAAGATCATTTGTTGTAGCCATCCGAGAAGGATACCTGAAAGTTAGAGAAGTTCTTTCATTGCCAAAATTGCCAAACGGTAGGAATCCGGTCCAAATCCACCGATAGTTCCGTGGGCAACTCCTGAGATAACGGATGTATGTCGAAATTCTTCACGGGCTAATGGGTTACTCAAGTGGACTTCAATCAACGGAGCAGTAAGCATTGCAGCAGCATCTCTGATTGCATATGAATAGTGAGTAAAGGCAGCTGGGTTGAAAATAACAGGGGTCTTTGCATCTGCAGCTTCATGCAGCCATTGGATTAATTCCAATTCGCTATCACTCTGCCTGACCTCTGCCTCTAAGCCAACGCCCTTTGCTGCGCTCTTAATAAATTCTGTGAGCTGAGCAAAATTCAAATTGCCATAGATTTTTGAATCCCGAAGATCAAGACGGCCAAGGTTTGGTCCATTGAGCACAAGTATCTTCATTGCGCTATCTTCTCATAAACGGCTCGCAAGACGCTCTCGCTCGGCGCCTGAATCCATCCTGGCTCACCAAGAGCTGCGAGTCCAACGAAACGTAACTCACCATTCCTTGATTTCTTATCACCGGCCATCAAGCCAAAGAGTGCATCTGCCGTGAACTTTCCAGAATCAATTGTGAGTGGCAATCCAAAAGATAGAAGTAGCTTTTGTTGGCGATCAAGAACATCCTTTCCGAGCCCAAGGAGCTCGACACTAAGAAGTGCCTCGAAATTCATACCAATCGCAACCGCTTCACCGTGTCTCAAAGAATAATGAGCACTCTTCTCAACTGCATGCCCAAAGGTATGACCATAGTTCAATATTTCCCTTAGCTTGCTCTCTTTAAAATCTTGAGAGACAACCTCAGCCTTAACTCTCACGCTTCTCCAAATAAGTTCTTCGGCCACGCTTCGGGCATCTTTGATTGTTGAATTTTTCTCCAGCAAGGTGAGAATTTCAGAATCTCTGATAAAGCCTGTCTTGATAACTTCTGCTAAACCTGCGGCAAAATCTCGATCCGACAGGGTTTCTAAAAATGCTATGTCAATATAAACACCTGATGGTGAGTGAAATGCGCCAACAAGGTTTTTGCCTGCCCCGGTATTGATTCCAGTTTTGCCACCCACAGATGCATCGACCATTCCGGCGAGAGTTGTTGGTATCCCATACCAATTCACGCCACGCAGCCAAGTAGCAGCTATGAAACCAGCAAGATCAGTTGTCGCTCCTCCGCCAAATCCTACGACTGCGTCTGTACGTGAAATTTGCGCGCTAGCAATTTCATCCCAGAGCGTTGTCACAACCTTGTGGTCTTTTTGTTCTTCCCCGTCTGGGACAACTCGAATAGTTACTCCAGATTTATCTGCATACTGCTTTTTAAGATTTAGTTTTTCCTCGAGCGCAGCAGGGATAAGAATAAATACATGTGAGTGCTTGGAAGTGATACTTTCAAGTGCACCTTTCCAAGATGCCCCAATTTCTACATCATATGTATGTTCGGCACTTACTGAGATCTTTCTCATGCATGCTCCTTAAGCCGGGCAGCAATTTCAAGTGCAACTTCTTGGGCTTTCTTGTTATCTGTTGCGATAGTGATATCTGCAAGTTCTGTATAGATAGGCAGGCGTGCCTGCATGAGCGCCGACCACTGCTCACCAGGATTTTCATTGAGTAAAGGGCGAGATGAGTTTGCAGATACCCGTGGGACTGCATTGCTCGCAGAAACATTGAGAAATACAACATCTGCTTGGCAATTTTTTAGTGCGCTTTGTGTATGAGGGTTCAAGATCGCTCCCCCGCCAAGTGCGATGATTCCATCTGCGTGAGAAAGCTGATGGACAACAATCGCGCTCTCGATCTCTCTAAACTTTTCTTCACCACTTTGCTTGAAAATTTCACTGATGCTTCTACCCTCTTGATTTTCGATAAGTGCATCGGTATCAACAAATTCCTGTTCAAGATGCTTTGCCAGAGCGCGTCCAATCGAGGACTTTCCGCTTCCTGGTGGGCCGATCAATACCGCGATCGCCATTTATTTGATTTCTAAGGCTGCTAAATAACTGAGGTAATTGCGGCGAGTTTCAGCAACTGAATCTCCGCCAAACTTTTCTAAGACAGCATCAGCAAGAACTAGTGCAACCATTGCTTCGGCAACAACTCCAGATGCAGGAACTGCGCAGACATCAGAACGCTGATTAATTGCTTTAGCAGCCTCTCCCGTTTTCACATCAATTGTGTCTAGTGCTTTTGGCACCGTTGAGATCGGCTTCATTGCTGCGCGAACTCGCAAAATTTCACCATTAGACATTCCACCTTCAGTACCACCGGCGCGATCTGTTCTGCGGATGATCTTTCCTGAAGAATCTCGTTCAATCTCATCATGTGCAACTGAGCCCCTTCTGCGGGCAGTTGTAAATCCATCTCCAATTTCAACGCCCTTAATTGCTTGGATCCCCATCACCGCTGCAGCTAGTCGTGCATCAAGCCTACGATCCCAATGAGTATGAGAACCAAGCCCTGGTGGTAAATCAAAAGCTAAAACTTCTACTACTCCCCCAAGTGTGTCACCATCTTTATGCGCTGCTTCAATCTCAGCAACCATTGCAGCACTTGCCTTGGGGCTAAATGTGCGCACGGGATCTTCATCGACTTTATCTCGGTCTGCATAGGTCGGCAAAGGATGTCCTTCTTCAACAGACGCGGTGCCGATTGAGAGCACATGACTCATAATCTTTACGCCAACCGCTTGTTCTAAAAAGGCACGAGCTACTGAACCTAGAGCAACACGCGCAGCAGTTTCACGGGCACTTGCACGTTCTAAAATTGGCCTTGCATCATCAAAGTTATACTTTTGCATTCCAACTAAATCAGCATGTCCAGGTCTTGGTCTAGTAAGTGGCGCATTACGTGCTAACTCTGCCAACTCAGATTCAGGTACTGGATTAGCCGACATAACTTTTTCCCACTTTGGCCATTCCGAATTTGCAACTTGAATCGAAATTGGACCGCCTTGAGTTTTGCCATGTCTGACTCCGCCTAATATTGAGACAGCATCAGCTTCAAAATTTTGTCTCGCGCCGCGTCCAACACCTAACCTGCGACGACGTAAATCGGCATCAATAACGTCAGTGGTGATTGCAACATGGGCTGGGAGACCTTCAAGAATTGCAGAGAGAGCTGGGCCATGAGATTCACCAGCAGTAAGCCATCTGAGCATGTGCTTATTGTGTCAGATCAGAGCCAGAAGATGCTGCTAATAAAGCCCACTAGCAATGCCGGAGCGAAAGGGATGATTTTTTTGCCAGATACCAGCATCCATATCAGTGCAAAGAGGAGGGCAATGAAGATCGCATAGAGTGACTGTTGGAAATCTCCAATACAAAAACCAAGCGCCATGATCAGTTTCACATCTCCCATGCCTAATCCCCCAGCTGAAATCACTAGAAGTATCAAAGCAATTACAGATAAGAAAGTGCCTGCAAGAACTCTGCTAAACATCACCGCATACGGATACTGAAGGTCTATGAGCAGTCCACTCAGAAGCATCACGGCCACTAGAAGATTAGGAATTCGGTGAACTGCTATATCTCGAGCAGCGATTGGCGCACCGAGGATAATAAGTACAAAGCAGTTTGTAAGCATGCCCTCAAAATAGAAGAAAGCGGGGGTATGTGGATTTAGTTATCCACAATCAGAGCTGGGCGCGGCCAACCCCAAGTAAATTTCTCCGCATAAGGTCGAAATCAAAATCTAAGCCAGAAAATAATTGAATCTGATCTAGTGCCTGTTCTACCAAGAGCTGCATGCCATCTATAACTTGGCTGCCGATCTCTTGAGCTCTCTTAAGGCCTTGCGTTGGAAATGGGTTATACAAAACTTCAAAGAATGTTGTTTCTTTATTCCAGCTCTTTGAAGCGACAATCTCACTTGCACTAGCCGGCACGGTTGAAATTACTAAGTCATATCCATCTAAAGGATGCTGCATATCAAAAAAATTAACTTCAGATTTTGTGGCAATACCCTTGAGAGCTTGAGACCTTTGTGCAGAGCGAAGAAGGAAATCAACCTCAACCGCTGAGCCATTAAGCGCTCCGAGCGCCGCTCTAGCCGTTCCCCCACCACCGATAATTGCTACGCGCGTTTTTTTAACATTTTCTAGAAGGCGAATGAAAGCAGTTCTGTCCGTGGAGAGAGCAGAAAAATTTCCACCTTTGAAAAGTAATGTATTTGCACTGCGCATCTGCAAAGCAATGGGCTCAATTTCAAAACCAGAATTAAAGACACTTTCCTTAAGGGGCATCGTCAGAGAAAACCCCGTCCACCCTTCATTTTTGGCACGCTCAAAAAATGTTGGTGCATTTTCAAGCGTCAGCTCGATTCCTTGATAATCTGCTTGTAAGCCAAGTTCTTTATAGGCAGCCATATGCAGAAGAGGCGAGAGACTATGAGAAATAGGTGAACCTAAAACAGCAGCTTTAATCATTTAAATGCCCCCGAAGCAAGGTTGTTGTTATAGAGGGTGTTCCACGTTTGAAAGAGAGCAAAGTCGTTTGTGAATCGGGTGTCATGGGGCTTAACTGTAATGAAATAGAGCCAGTTCCCGTCTAGAGGTTTAAGTGACGACGCAATCGCATCTGCTCCGGGGTTGCTAATAGGCGTAGGAGGCAAACCTGTATGGATGTAAGTGTTATATGGAGATGATATCTGCGTAGCTTTATTACTGAGCCCAATACGCCCTCGTAAATTTGCTGCATATTGAACCGTAGAATTAAGCTGTAAAGGCATCCCAAGCTTTAGTCGGTTATAAATTACTCGTGCGACTTTTGAAAAATTTGTTGGATCACCTTCAATTTGGACCATAGATGCAATCGTTAGCACCTGATATGCCGAATACTTTTCATACCCATTTAAAAGCCCCGTGCTCTTAGCATTTATAAGGAAATGGCCCAGCATCTGCCCGAGTGCTTCATGGGTTGTTGTCTGGGGAGCAAATGAATAGCGAAGCGGGAATAGCTGGCCCTCTAAGGAGTGCGAGGCATTTGCTATAGGCGGTTTAAGTGATGGGAGAGTATCTGCTTGAAGGAGCGCAGAATTTGCATGAAGTAACTTGAGCACATCAGAAAGTGTTGATCCTTCTTTTACAACCAGTGAATCAGCTATTCTCTTTTGATCAAGTAGCTGTGTAAGAGCCAGGGTTGAAGAAATGTGTGTTTGAATTCTATGAACGCCTGGGGCGATCCCCAGCCCCAGTTGTGATGCTGTAAGTTTTGCAACAAATACAGATGCTTTCTTCACAACCCCTTGCTGGGCAAGATCTGTAGCAATTGCGCTACCAATCTCGCCATTGGCGACAACGATTGAAACTTCAGGGCCAGGGTGGGAGTCTGAAAAATCCTGTGGTTTTGTTGCAAGGATAAGACCAATAATCGCAATGATAATCACGAGCATTCCAATAACTATCGGACGCTTTTTGCCAGATAGTGATGCTTGGTTAAAGACAGGAAGTGAGTTACTCATAGTGAGCCTGCAATTCTTTCTCGCTCCATAGCGCTTTCTAAGATCCCTACGGCAGCCATAGCATCAATCATTCCTTTACTGCTTTTTGCATCATGGCCTGCGCTACGAAGCTTTGCAGCGGCATTAACAGTAGATAGGCGCTCATCGACTCTATGAACTGGAATAGATGAAAGTGTCTGAAGTAATTCAACGAAGTTTTGAACACTTTGCATTGCCTGACTATCTTTTCCAGATAAATGACGTGGTTGACCAACGACAAGATAAATAGGTTCGTATTCGCTAAGAAGTCCTTGAATCTGTGTAAGCAGACCAGCGTCTTGTGCTTGTAGCGTTGTTAAAGGAGTCGCAATTAAACCTGAAGCATCACTTATGGCAACGCCTATTCTTACCTGGCCATAATCAAATGCGATCCGTCGGCCCGGTTTCATAGTGCTCAATTCTTACCTAATGCAGCCTTAAGTTCTTTGATTGCCGCAGGTATCTTTGAAGCATCTGTTCCGCCACCCTGTGCAAAATCATCTTTACCGCCTCCGCCGCCACCCAGGATCTGCGAACCAATTTTCACAAGCTCGCCAGCCTTGATGCCAGTTTTTTGGGCCTCAGATGAAGTTGCAACTACAAAGATCACTCGGTCAGATTGTATGGAGAATAGACCGACAACGCTCTTGGCTTGTCTGTTTCTTAGATCTAGCGCCATTGTTCGCAAGTCATCACCAGAAATCCCTGATTCAACTTCAGCAAAAATTACAGAAGCTCCATTCAGGCTTTCAAAAGAATTAGCAAGAAGGGAAACACTAGCTAGTGCTTGGGCAGACTTAAATGCACCTAGTTCCTTTTCAAGTACTTTCATTCTGTTGACTAAATCAGAAATGCGCTCAGGAAGTTCTTCAACACGTGCACCCTTAATAATTTCAGTAAGTGAGTTCAGCAAAACATGTTCTTTTGCTAAATAAGAGAATGCATCTGCGCCAACCAGAGCCTCAACGCGCCTGACTCCAGCTCCAATTGATGATTCACTGAGCAACTTCACGACTCCAAGCTCGGCAGATGAATCCACATGCGTTCCTCCGCATAACTCCCTCGCCCAATCACCAACACTCACAACACGTACGCGGTCACCATACTTTTCACCAAACAGTGCCATCGCACCGATTTTTTTAGCTTCAGCTTGTGTCATTTCTTCTGCGCTCACTTCAAGATTTTCAATAAGCAGTGAGTTCACGCGCGCTTCAACATCATTGAACACAGATGCTGGTACTGCCCCGCTTGCGGGAAAATCAAATCTAAAGCGGCCTGGAGCATTCTCAGATCCTGCTTGTGTTGCAGTTTCACCAAGTGCTTCTCTAAATGCTTTGTGGACCATATGTGTTGCTGTGTGTGCACGGGAAATGGCCTTACGTCTTCCTAGATCAATTCTCGCCATCACATCTTGGTTGACCTTAATCGAGCCTTTAATAATTGATCCACGGTGCACATATAAACCTGGGACAGGGCATTGCACATCATCAATTTCAATTTCTGCTCCGTTAGCCAAGGTGATTACTCCGCCATCGGCAAGTTGTCCTCCACCTTCAGCATAAAAAGGAGTTCTACTTAGAACAATCTCTACCTCGCCACTACCAGCTTCTTGCACATTTTGACCATCAACTAAAATTGCTTGGAGCTGTGCTTCTGCCTCATTTTTCGTGTATCCGATAAATTCACTCTTGCCCCGAGCATCCATAACTTTTCGATATTCAGATAGGTCGGTATGCCCGCTCTTCTTCGACTTTGCATCTGCCTTAGCGCGATCTTTCTGCTCATTCATCAATTTGCGGAAACCAGCCTCATCAACCTTAAGACCCTGCTCTGTGGCCATTTCAAGCGTTAAATCAAATGGGAAACCGTAAGTATCATGGAGTTTAAAGACCGTATCTCCTGCAAGGGTCGCACTCTTACTAGATTTCACTTCAGTAGAAGCCATATCAAAAATTTGAGTACCACTCTTTAGTGTCGCTAGGAATGAATCTTCTTCAGCTTCTGAAACTGCGAGAATTCTCTTACTCTCCGACTTAAGCTCAGGATACTGAGGAGACATTGCGCCAATTGAAGCTTTAATCAATTCATTTAAATTATGATCTGGTGCACCCAAGATCCGCATGTTGCGGATTGTTCTTCGCATCATGCGTCGCAAGACATACCCTCTACCTTCGTTGCCGGGTAGGACGCCGTCGCCGATAAGCATCATCGCTGTTCGTGCGTGATCTGCAACGACTCGAAGGGAAACGTCATTTCGGCTACTTGTTCCATACTTCACGCCTGCGAGCTCAGAGGCCTTACTTAGAATCTGCATTGTTGTGTCGATTTCATAAATATTTTCAACACCTTGTAATAGCGCCGCCATGCGCTCAAGTCCTAAGCCAGTATCAATATTCTTTGCTGGCAACTCTCCGATAATTGGATAGTCATCTTTTGTGCCACCATCTGCGCGGATATTTTGCATGAAGACCAAATTCCAGACTTCAAGATAACGGTCTTCATCTGCAACAGGACCGCCCTCTTTCCCATAGGCAGGGCCACGGTCATAGTAAATTTCTGAACATGGACCACATGGACCAGCGACGCCCATCGACCAGAAGTTGTCAGCCATTCCTCTACGTTGAATGCGCTCTGTTGGGACTCCGACGACCTTGTGCCAAATATCTGCAGCTTCATCATCGTTATGGAAAACAGTCACCCAAAGTTTTTCTTCAGGAAATCCATATCCGCCATCAGCGATAGGTTTTGTCAGCAAATCCCACGCTAGTGTTATTGCACCTTCTTTGAAATAATCACCGAATGAAAAGTTTCCACACATTTGAAAGAAAGAGGCGTGACGCGTTGTTTTTCCAACTTCATCAATATCTAATGTGCGTACGCACTTTTGAACAGATGTCGCTCGTTTAAATGGTGGTTGCACTTCACCTAAAAAGTAGGGCTTGAACGGAACCATTCCTGCATTTACTAAGAGAAGGTTGGGGTCATCTGCAATAAGTGAGGCAGAAGGAACAACCGTATGGGTTAAACCCTGTGGGTTGCCTGATTCAAAAAAGCGCAGCCATCGCGCTCTGATTTCAGCAGATTCCACCGGCTTACTCGTGCTCCCTTGAGGAATTATTTTTGCGGTTCGGAATCAGCGACACAAGTGAACCTAATACCTTAAGCACGCCCGTATTCTTTTCAGTAAGCGTAGTTACCAAGGTATTGACCTTTTGAGTCATGTTCTCGGCAGTAGTGACAATGCGATTTGCGCTACGAACGGTCTTTTGGACTTCATCGATCAAACGAGAAAGACGAACGATTGTGTAACCAAGCGCCAAGGCAATAATCAACAACGAACATGAAGCGATTATTGTTGCAATTCCACCTGGACCCATATCGCTAGCCTACCCGAACGGATTGGTACGGGTGCTCAGAATTACTGTTTCTCAGGTACGAAATCCACGCCAGCTTCTTTACGTTGGGCGGCAGTAATTGGCGTAGGAGCCCCAGTAAGTGGATCTCCCCCGCTGGCAGTCTTTGGAAATGCAATCACTTCACGGATTGATTCTGCGCCACTTAATAGCGCGCATAGCCGATCCATTCCTAGAGCAATTCCGCCATGAGGTGGTGGTCCATAATTAAATGCTTCGAGTAAAAATCCAAACTTACTCGTAGCTTCATCCGGTGTAAGGCCGATGACATCAAATACGCGGCTTTGCATCTTGCGATCATGAATACGAATTGATCCCCCGCCGATTTCATTTCCATTCAAGACAATGTCATATGCATATGCCAAAGCATTTGCTGGGTCCACATCAAAAGTATCTGCGAACTCTGGCTTTGGACCAGTAAATGGGTGGTGAACGGCAGTCCATCCAGATTGTGGGTTTTCTGCATCAACTAATTCAAACATTGGCGCATCAACAATCCAGACAAATTCCCAGGCTTTTTCGTTAATAAGATTACAACGACGGCCAATCTCTAAACGAACAGCGCCCAGTAATTGCTGGGAAGAGCTCTTATTTCCGGCAGCAAAAAAGATTGCATCCCCTGGCTTTGCTGCGCAATGAGCAGCAATCTTTGATGCTTCATCTTCAGAAAGATTCTTTGCAACTGGTCCGCCGAGTGTGCCGTCCGCTTGCACCAAAATATATGCAAGGCCTTTTGCCCCGCGAGCTTTCGCCCAATCTTGCCAAGCATCTAACTCCCTGCGCGGTGAATCAGCGCCCCCAGGCATAACAATCGCGCCTACATAATCTGCTTGTAAAACACGGAATGTAGTTTGTGCAAAAAATTCCTTACATTCAATGATCTCTTGAGCAAAGCGAAGATCAGGCTTATCTGAACCAAAGCGGCGCATCGCTTCTAAATAGGTCATGCGTGCGATTGGTAGAGGGATCTCATAATTCACGGTCTTCTTAAATACATCTGCCAAAATTTCTTCAGCGACCTTAAGTACATCTTCTTGATCTACAAAAGACATTTCAATATCTAACTGGGTAAATTCTGGTTGACGATCAGCCCTGAAGTCTTCATCTCTGAAGCATCGGGCAATCTGGTAATAGCGCTCCATTCCAGCAACCATCAGTAACTGCTTAAAGAGTTGAGGCGACTGTGGGAGGGCATACCAACTACCTGGTTGCAGGCGAACTGGAACAAGGAAATCACGTGCACCTTCTGGAGTTGATCGAGTGAGGTACGGCGTTTCGATCTCAAGAAAATCAAGGCTATCCATCACGCCGCGAATTGTTGATGTGACCTTAGAACGCATACGAAGATTACGTGCTGGTTCTTCTCTGCGCAGGTCAAGGTATCGATACTTCAGGCGAATTTCTTCGCTGATATTTGAAACCTCCCCGCTATCAACTGGAAAAGGAAGGGCAGCTGCTTCACTTAATACTTTAAGTTCCAAGCAATCTACTTCGATCTCCCCGGTCGGAATATTTGGGTTTTCATTTCCGTCAGGACGAACACGTACTGTGCCCGTGATTAATACGCACCATTCTGCGCGAAGTGCGCCAGCAATCTCATCTTTTATAACTACTTGAACGGCGCCAGTGGAATCGCGCAGATCAATAAAAGCAACTCCCCCATGATCTCGGCGTCTTGCAACCCAGCCAGCCAAAGTAACGGTGGTCCCAGCATCTTTCTTAGAAAGCGTGCCTGCGCTATGTGTGCGTAGCATTTAAGAATGTTCTCCCAAATTCACTGTGCGTGAAATTAATTCGTTCGCCAAAGAGCCAAGAGTAACTGAAACGCTCTCACCAGATTTCATGTTTTTAAGCGCAACGTTCTTGCTTGCCACTTCATCTGCCCCAAGAACGATGGAGTATCTAGCTCCACTCTTATCTGCTGCTTTCATTCCACCTTTTAATGCGCGATCTCCAAATGCCATATCAACTGCAAGTCCGCGGCTACGCAATTCCTCTGCCAAGAGGAGGGCATCCTGTGATGTGCCAAGAGGAACAATAAAAAGGTCAAGCCCTAAATCTTCAGGGATAGCAAGTCCTTCTGCTTCACATGCCAGCAGTATGCGATCAACGCCCAAGCCATAACCAATACCTGAAAGTTCTGATCCACCAAGCTCTGCCATTAGCCCGTCATAGCGGCCACCGCCACCAATGCCTGATTGGGCGCCAAGTCCATCATGAACAAATTCAAATGCTGTTCCTGTGTAGTAATCCAAACCACGTACCATGCGGTTGTTTACAACAAATTTTATTCCAAGTGAAGTGAGAAGTGACTTCACTGCTTCAAAGTCTGTTGAACTCTCAAGTGTGAGAAAATCCATAAGCACTGGTGCCTTTTCTAGCGCCTTCTTAATTTCTTCCCTCTTGTCATCAAAAAGCCGCAACGGATTAATATCTGCGCGCGCCTTAGTCTCCTCATCAAGTGAGATTCCTGAAATAAAAGCTCGTAACTCTTTTAAATACGCAGTACGTGTCTTGCTATCTCCTAATGAGGTTATTTCAAGTCGATAGTTTTTTAGACCAAGCTCTTTAAGACCACGATCTGCAATTGCAATAACTTCAGCATCTATTAACGGGTCTGAAATTCCAATCGCTTCGATCCCCACTTGATAAAACTGACGATAGCGACCAGCCTGAGGACGCTCTGCGCGAAAGAAGGCACCTGAATAAAAAACTTTGACAGGAAGTTGCCCACGATCAAGGTTATGTTCGATAACAGCTCTAACAACACCTGCTGTACCTTCTGGGCGCAGAGTAATTGATCGACCACCACGATCTTCAAATGTATACATCTCTTTTCGAACAACATCTGTGGATTCACCGACGCCCCTGGTGAAGAGCTCTGTATCTTCAAATACAGGTAGCTCCATAAGTTCATAACCCGCGCCTCGCGCAGTTTCAATCAAAGTTGACCTAACAAATTCAAAATGGGCAGAGCGAGGTGAGAAGTATTCACTGACGCCCTTTGGCGCTTGGAATTTACTCACTCTTTTTTTCCCTTCAAAAAATCATCTTGCAGGTACGGGTTGTTCTTACGCTCGTGGCCAATTGTAGTTTCTCGGCCATGGCCAGGTAGGACTTTTAAGTGATCTCCCAGAGGAAGAACTACGTTTTGCAGTGATTTCTTCATATCTTCTGCTGATCCAAGCAGTAGATCGGTCCGTCCAATGGAATTGGCAAAAAGCACATCTCCGGAGATGAGGTACTCATCGTCCACGCTAAACATTGTCGAGCCAGGAGTGTGGCCGGGTGAGTGATAGGCCTTAATCTTCATGCCAATTAATGAAAATTCTTGGCCATGCTTAAGTTCTTGCACATCATGTGGCTCTTTAAAATCTTTTACGCCCAGTTCCTTCAAAAGAGTACTAATTCCACCATCAGCTGCTAATAACTTAAAGGGGTCGGCAAGAAATGCTCGATCCTTGGAATGAACATACGTCGCTACCTGATACTTATCGTCAAAGGGTTGAACAGAAAATGTGTGATCAAGATGTCCATGCGTAACAATCGTTGCTATCGGTTTTAAATTATGTTTTTCTAATACATCACTGATATGACCCACCATATTGGGGACACAGATCCCTGGGTCCACTATGAAGCATTCAGAGTTCTTGGCTGGGGCGAATATCCAACAGTTGGTTCCGAAGTATTCGGCAGGAATTACCTCAAGAATCACCCTTATTCACAACCTTCCACGCTCACCTCACCATAGGGCACTTTTGCCGCAGCAGGCTTTAAGGGTACCTTTAAGCCACTAAACCTTGGGTTTGTGACCCGCACATGTGGGAAGCAACTCAATATATGCCGCTATAACGAAGATCAAAATTTTTGATCAACGCGCAACCGAAGGAGATAACTGATGGACAACGTGGAAAATGTAAACGGGCAAGAGAACAATCAAGTAGCCCAAACACCCTCACCAGCATCCGCACTTGTCGGTGATCCATCAAAATTCGGTCGCGTTGGCGATGATGGCATTGTTTATGTCATCACTCCAGAAGGTGAAAAGGCTGTTGGTTCATACCCAGGCAAAAGCCACCCAGAAGCACTCGCATATTTCGTCCGTAAATTTGAAGCACTTGCATCAGAAGTCGCACTGCTCGGTGCTCGTATTAAAAGTGGCGCAATGGTTCCATCTGACGCCGCAGCAGCTGTCTCAAAACTTCGTGAGCAACTCTCATCCCTTAATGGTGTTGGAGATTTAGTTGCTTTGGCTCATTCCATCGAACATATTCCAACACTTATCGATGAGCACCGCAGCGCCTATGAGGCTCGCAAAGAAGCAGAAAAAGCCGTCAAGGAAGCAAAGCGCGCTCAAGCCCTCATCGCAAAAGAAAAGATTGTTGCAGAGGCTGAAACACATGCCCTATCAGAAAATTGGAAGTTCACGGGAGATCGCCTCAAAGTTCTCCTTGATGAATGGAAAGTAGCGGCTCGTTTAGATAAGAAGACGGATGCAGAACTGTGGAAGCGCTTCTCCTCTTCACGTAATAAATTTGATAAGCGCAGACGCACCCACTTTGCCCAACTTGAGACACAGAGCGCTCAGGTTGCTCAGACCAAAGCCCAAATCATTGAGGAAGCAAAATCTCTTGCCAATTCAAAAGATTGGCTTGCAACAGCTAACCGCTTTAAAGAACTCATGAATGCTTGGAAGGCTGCCGGGCGCGGAAAAAAGAACGTCGATACAAAGCTTTGGGAAGAATTTAAAACAGCTCAAGATACTTTCTTTGCTGCCAAGAAGGCTGACCTTGAAAAGCGCCAAGGAACAATGGCGACAAATCTTGCTAAGCGTGAGGCCCTACTTCCAGAATTTGAAGCCCTGCTTCCAGTCACGAATGTGAAGGATGCTCGTAAGAAGTTCCGTGATCTGATGGATCAATGGGAGCGAATCGGCATGACTGAGCGAAATAAGCGTGGATCAATGGAAGCAAAAATTGAAAAGATTCAATCTGAAATAGATGAGCTCCATCAACAAGAATCACGCAAAAGTGATCCGACTGCGATTGCTCATGCAAATACCGTCGTTCAAGGTCTACTTGATGCCATTGAAAGTTATGAGAAGCAGGCTGCAAAGGCTGAAGCTGCTGGAAATGTAGCCAAGGCAATGGTTGCTCGCGAAGCTGCTGCGGCTCGTCGCGGTTGGTTAGAGGAAGCGCAAAAGGGACTTTCCGAGTTTAAGAAAGCCTAAGCACTAATTGTTTGTGATGCGATAAACGTCATAAACGCCCTCAACCATACGAACCGATGAAAGAACTGCATCTAGGTGCAGTGCATCTGCCATCTCAAAGGTAAAGCGAGAGATTGCCGTGCGATCTTTAGAAGTGCTCACCGCAGCATTTAATATATTTACGTGTTGATCTGAGAGTGTTCTAGTCAGATCAGAAAGAAGCCCTGCTCGGTCAAGTGCCTCTACTTGAATATTCACGAGGAACAATGTCTTTGCCGTGACATTCCACTTCACCTTAACAATGCGATCGCCCTGAGTGAGCTTTAAATCAGTCACATTGATGCAATCAATGCGGTGGACACTGACACCGCTACCCCGAGTGACAAAGCCTGTGATCTCATCACCAGGAACTGGTGTGCAGCAGCGTGCCAACTTAACTAGGACTGAGTCAACGCCCTCAACATCAACTCCTGATGAGCTGCGTCCCCCAGATGGTCTATGAAAATCAGGAATAAAGTGATCTTCATGCTCTTCTTCAGGTGCAAGTGTTGCGGCTAGTTTTTCGATAACTGATGCAGATGAAACATGCCCATTACCGACAGCGGCATACAAAGATTCAATATCATCAAAGTGCAGATCATGAGCTAATTCCAAAATTGCTTGTCCTGCAAATATCTTCTGTAGTGGCAATCCCAATTTGCGCATCTGCCGCGCAATGGACTCTTGCCCAGCCTCTACTGCCTCTTCTTTTCTCTCTTTAGAAAACCACGCTTTGATCTTTGACCTTGCCCTGGGGGATTTAACAAAGTTCAACCAATCTCGGCTGGGCGCTGCGTTTTGACTCTTATTTGTAACAACTTCAACCACATCACCATTACTTAAGGCTGACTCCAACGGAACAAGCTTTCCGTTTACTTTTGCCCCAACACATCGCTCCCCTACTTGGGTATGTACAGCGTATGCAAAGTCCACAGGAGTGGAACCGGCAGGCAGCGCTATAACACTTCCCTTTGGGGTAAAGACAAAGACTTCAGGTGTGCGCAGGTCATAACGCAAAGTATCGAGAAAGTCGCCAACATCTTCAGTTTCTTGTTGCCATTCATGAAGCTGCTTGAGCCACATAACGCCAGGATCATTATCTGCTGTCTGCTTTCCTTTTACTTTATATTTCCAGTGAGCTGCAATACCAAATTCAGCACGTGCGTGCATATCTGAGGTTCTAATCTGAATTTCTACTGCTTTGCCAGTGGGACCAATCACTGTTGTATGCAGAGATTGATACAAGTTGAACTTTGGCATTGCTATGTAATCTTTAAATCGGCCAGGAACCGGACTCCATCTAGCGTGAATAGCACCTAATACCGCGTAACAGTCGCGGACATCGTCAACGATTACTCGAACGCCAACGAGGTCATAGATCTCATTAAATTCACGTCCACGAACAATCATTTTCTGAAAAACCGAGTAAAGATGCTTCTGTCTTGCCTTCACAGAGGCCTTAATTCCATCTGCTTCTAGATCTTTACGAATGAGCTTTGTGACCTCATCTGAGAACTTCTCACGCAGTGGTGCACGATCAGCAACTAAACGCTCGATCTCTTCATACTTCTTAGGCTCTAAAACTTTAAAAGATAAATCTTCCAATTCCCACTTCATAGCGTTCATGCCAAGCCTGTGAGCAAGAGGTGCGTAGATATCGATTGTCTCGCGTGCTTTTCTTGCCGCGCTCTCTGGTTCGACATATTGCCAAGTTCGAGCATTATGCAGGCGGTCAGCCAGTTTTATAACAAGTACTCGTATGTCTTTTGACATAGCTACAACCATTTTGCGGAGTGTTTCTGCCTCAGCACTTGGACCATAAGTAAGTTTGTCGAGTTTAGTTACGCCATCGACTAATTGAGCAACTTCATTTCCAAACTCGCTTTTAATAGTTTTTAGTGAGTACCCAGTGTCTTCTACTGTGTCATGGAGAAGGGCTGCAGTAATAGTTGCCTGGTCCATACCAAGATCAGCCAAAATTTGAGCAACAGCAACTGGGTGGGTGATATATGGTTCACCAGATTTACGAAACTGGCCATCATGAGCAGCAGATGCCGCTACAAAGGCACGTTCTAGTTCGACTTCTTTGTAGTCTGCAAGACTTTCAGACAGAGTTTTAGCAAGCGGGCTCAGCAGCGAATTCATTGAACTCACTTCCTTCCCATGTCACACTAAATTATCTACGGCGAGAACGTCGCTTTGGTTGATTACGAGGACCACGCTCGTGTCCCTCTTTGGAATGCGTAGAAGTCACGATGCCGGTGTAATCCTTTTCGGCTTCATCAGATTGAACGCTATTTGTTCCCCCTACAGATACTCCGCGCTGGGCCACTCGCTTCGTAAGTGCCTTCATGGCAGGTTCGCGTTCACGCAACGTTGCCAAAATTGGAGTTGCTACGAAGATCGAAGAGTAGGTACCAGTAGTTAAGCCAATAAAGAGAGCAAGAGAAAGATCCTTGAGCGTTCCTGCCCCAAGAATTCCGGCACCGACAAAGAGGATTGATGCCACGGGCAAAAGCGCAATTAGTGATGTGTTAAACGAGCGAACGAGGGTCTGATTCACAGCCAGATTTGCTGCCTGAGAATAAGTCTGCTTTCCAGAGCTTGTAATTGTCCTTGTATTCTCGCGGACCTTATCGAAAACAACAACTGTGTCATAAAGTGAGTAACCCAAGATTGTTAAAAATCCAATAACAGTTGCAGGTGTAACATCAAAGCCAACGAGTGCGTAAATACCCACGGTAATAAAGACGTCATGCATAACTGCGATGATTGCAGCAGCAGCCATCTTCGGTTCGAAGGCAAGTGCCAGGTAAAGCATTACTACAAGCAAGAATCCGATCAGGGCTTGAATAGCCTTGTGAGTGATGTCCTTGCCCCACGAAGGCCCAATGCTCAGAACGTTAATATCGGCGACTTTCACATTGAAAGCCTTTGCAATCGAATTTTCAATCGCATCATTTTGGGCATTAGTAAGAGCGCCAGTAGTGATTCTGACCTTGTTTGTTCCAATCATCTGAACGATTGATTCAGATTTAATACCAGCATCGCTCACAGCTTTCTGGCCCTGAGAAACTGTTGATCCAGGGGCAGTTATTTGGAACTGTGAACCACCCTTAAATTCAATTCCGAGATGTAATCCTTGAATACCCAGTGAGACACCAGACACGATCACTACAAGTAGTGAAAGCGCATACCAACGACGACGATTGCCAATAATATTAAATGACTTTTCACCGCGATAAAGGCGGCCACCCATTCCAGCAAGACGTGACATTAGATGACTTCCTTTCCTGCAGCTATACCCAGGCTTTTTGATGAGAATCCAGAG
>CAIUAO010000050.1 GCA_903897155.1 uncultured Actinomycetes bacterium
GGATGATTCCAAGGCAACTAATCCGCATGCTGCATCTGCTGCGCTTCTCTCACACCTTTCATCTATTTGGATTGCAGGTGGATTAGCAAAAGGTGCGAGTATGGATAATTTAATAATTAGATGTTCTAAGCGTATTAAGAGCGCAATTTTGATCGGCCAGGACTGTGACCTGATTGCGGCAGCATTCGATAAACATGCACCGCATGTGACATATTTTCGAGTTGAATTTGATGGAGATCCTGAAAATCTTATGCGTAGCGTTGTGTCAAAAGCCCAAGAGCTAGCACAGAGCGGGGATACTGTATTACTAGCCCCAGCATGCGCATCCATGGATCAATTCAAGGACTATGCAGAACGGGGAGATATTTTTGCTCGAACAGTAAGAGAAATGGTGGGAATGTGAGTATTCGTTCAACATCCCGCCGCGAGCAATACATAAGTTTTTTCAATAGACCAGCGACCCCTTACTACCTCATTATCAGCTCTGTAGCAGCTCTATCAGCGCTCGGAATTGTCATGGTGCTTTCCGCATCTTCTGTAGTTTCATTACAGCAATCAGGGTCCACATACACAATATTTTTTCGGCAGCTCATGTTTTTTGCCATCTCTCTCATAGTTGTTTACCTCTGCTCTCATTGGAAGAGATCTATTTGGGATCGTTTAGTTAAATATGCCTTACCAGTGAGCTTTCTTCTCATGCTCCTGCCATTAACTCCGTTGAAGCAAACAATCAATGGCAATACAAGCTGGATTCGCCTTGGTCCACTAACAATGCAGCCAAGTGAGTTTGCAAAGATTGGCTTAATTCTTTGGTGTGCTGCTCAGTTACAAAAGTATGAATTAAAAGCACTTGCTAAATCTTCTACGCGCCACGTGGCATTTTTATTACCTGGGACCGCAATCATCGTTGCCTTAATTCTCAAGGGTGGAGATCTAGGAACCACAATTATTATTCTTGGCATTGTTGCCGGCATGTTATTTGTAAGTGGACTGGCACTTCGTCACTTTATTTCGGTAGGTGCTGTACTTGGGATTGGAGTTGGGTTTCTAGTTTTCATGGCTCCATATAGGTTGCACAGATTTACAGCTGTATTAAACCCATTTGCTCCATCTGTATATAAATTTGCTGGATGGCAGCCAGCTCATTCACTCATGGGACTTGCTAGTGGAGGTTTATTTGGCGTTGGCCTGGGAGCCAGCAGGCAAAAGTGGGGGAACCTGACAGAGGCGCATACAGATTTTATTTTCTCCGTTATTGGCGAGGAGCTGGGCTTACTTGGCACTCTGATAGTGCTAGTTTTATTTGCGGCTTTACTCTTTGGTATTTTTAAAACTGCGACACAGACGAAAGACCTTTTCTCCCGATATGCATGTGCCGGAGTAGGCATCTGGATGCTCATGCAGGTCATTATTAATATCGGCTCAACAATTGGAGTCCTTCCAGTGGTCGGAGTGACTTTGCCCTTTGTGAGCTATGGAGGATCATCTTTAATCGCAAATTTTGTCGGAATCGGTTATGTTCTCAATGTGGCACGCAAAGATCCCGATATTCGCCTGGCAGTTCGCGCCCAAAAGAATCCATAACATTTAATGACAAAGAAAACTGTTCTTTTCGCAGCAGCCGGAACCGCTGGGCATGTTGAGCCAGCTTTAGCAGTTGCAAGATGGTTGCGTAGCCAAAATTCCGAAATCACATGCCTGTTTGTAGGAACTCACTCTGGCGTTGAGAATTCCCTAGTTGAAGCTGCTGGTTTTGAACTCAAAAGAATTGAAAAAGCAGCTTTCCCACGCAAGATTAATCTCCAAGCTCTGACTTGGAAGTTTCGTTATCTCAAATCTTTATATCAGGCTGACCGGTTAGTGAAAGGCGCAGATGTTGTTGTTGGTTTTGGTGGGTATGTAGCTGCATCGGTTTATCTTGCGGCAAAGATGCGCCGAAAGCAGATTATTATTCATGAGGCAAATGCAAAGCCAGGAATGGCAAACAGACTTGGAAATTTCCTTGGCGGTCGAACTCTCGTTGCTTTTAGTTCTGCAGACAAAGTGCTGGATCATGTTGATGTTGTCGGGATCCCGCTTCGATCTGAGGTTATATATTTAGCAAAAATGTCAGCAATTGATCGAGTATCCGCCAGATCCACTGCTATAAAAAAACTTGGTATTAAAGATAGTCAGCCTACTGTTGTAATATTTGGCGGCTCTCTAGGTTCAGTTAAATTTAATAGCGTTATTGAGCACTCTCTTGAGGCTTTTAAGAATCTAGATATTCAAGTCATCCATTCTGTGGGTAGAAACAATCCACTCCCAAGTGCAACTCAGAACTACTTTCCTTTCTCTTATATTGAAGATATGGCCTCGGTATACGCGGTAGCGGATTTAGTTATTGCAAGAAGTGGCGCTGTAAGCGTATTTGAAACAGGAGCTCTAGGAATTTTTACCCTTTATGTTCCTCTGCCGATTGGCAATGGTGAGCAAGTGCAAAATGCTCAGCAAGTTGTATCTATTGGTGGTGGAATGCTCATCGATAACAGTGAATTCTCAGCTCCGTGGGTGAGTGAAAATTTGGCTAAAATTATGAAGAGAGCAAGCGAGTATAGAGTTTTAAGTGGCAATTCAAACTTTCCACTTGATGCAGATGCGCGAGTAGGAAGATATGTATTGGATGCTCTCCTATGATCAGTAACGTTCAAAAACTTGCTGGCAAGCGCATTCACTTTGTGGGCATTGGCGGAGCTGGCATGAGCGGAATTGCTCGCATCATGATCGCAGAGGGACTCAATGTGAGCGGATCAGATATGAAGCGATCTGCCATTGTTGATTCTCTTGAGTCACTAGGCGCAGAAGTATTTATTGGCCATGATGCAGAAAATGTTAAAGGCGCCCACCTCGTGATCGCATCAGGTGCGATAGGGGACACCAATGTTGAAATTACTGCCGCCCACAGTGCTGGTATTGAAGTCTTAACTAGAGCAGAAGCGTTAGCAATGTTGATGGTAGGGAAAAAGTCAGTAGCGGTTGCTGGAACACATGGAAAGACAACGACAACTTCCATGCTTACCGTTGCGCTTCAATCTGCCGGCAGCGACCCATCCTTTGCGATTGGAGGCTTAATAAATAGCTCTGGGCTCAATGCTCATCTTGGCAGCGGTGAGACCTTCGTGGCTGAGGCTGATGAATCTGATGGCTCTTTCACGGCCTACCACCCATTTGGGGCGATCATTACAAATATTGAGTTAGATCACGTTGATCACTTTAAATCACTCGATGAGGTTTTCAAAGCATTCCTAGACTTTGTTGATTCGATTCAAAGCGGTGGCTTTCTTGTTGTTTGTATTGATGATCCTGGCGTGAAAACACTTCTCAAGCAGGTTAAGCGCAGTGATATCCGTGTGATTACTTACGGCCAAGATGCAGCCGATTACACAATCTCTAGAATTCTTTTGCAGCCAGGTGACTGTCTTGCCAGAGTCTCAATGAGCGGGAAAATTTTGCCTGATTTGCACCTTGAAATTCCTGGCCAGCACAACCTTATGAATGCAGTTGCAGCCCTTGCGGCAGGTGTTGCACTCGGCGTGAATCCAGAAAGCCTTATTACCGGTCTTTCTAAATATTCTGGCTCACGGCGTCGTTTTGAACACAAAGGCGTAGTTAATGGGATTGAAGTCATTGATGATTACGGGCATCACCCGACTGAACTGCGCGTAACGTTAGAAACGGCAAAGAATTATGCTCAATCTGGCAGAGTCATAGTAGTTTTTCAACCCCATAGATATTCCAGAACTCAAGCATTTGCTCCTGAATTTGCTCATGCGCTGTCAATTGCAGATGATGTTTTAGTTTTAGAGATATATCCAGCAAGTGAAGAGCCTATTCCAGGGGTGACATCGCAGATGATCACAAAGCTTATGGATCAAGGACGCTCTGACTTTGAGCCATCCATGGTCAAAGCCGTTGAAAGAGTTGTCTTAATCGCCAAGCCTGGTGATGTAATTATCACTCTTGGCGCAGGAGATGTAAGTTCACTGGCACCTGTAATTGTTCAAGCATTGGCAGAGAAACATTCGTAAGATTCAATGGATCAGATCAAAGAATCTGCCTGCAATTGCTCTCATACTTGTCCTAGTTGGCTTATGCGCATACATGCTTGGGTGGTCAAAGCTACTTGTTGTAAAGAAGATTGATCTTTCTGCAAGTGGCAATGAAGTTCTTATTTCACAGATTATCGAACCTGGTGATATGCATTTAGGTTTGCCTCTTGCCAGAGTTAATGTTTCTAAAATCAATCGAGACTTATCTGGCCAAAAATGGATTAAATCACTCAAGATTAATCGTCACTGGGCTTCAGGCAATGTAAGCATTACGGTCATACCTAGAATCCCGGTGGCAAGGTATGAGGTAAATGGCGCAGTCAATTACTTTGATAGCCAAGGAATATCTTTTGCCGCGCCAAGTGCACCCAATGGCCTTCCGTTGATCACCTTCACATCACAGGATCAGGCCTCTAAGCAGGCAGTGGCAGATTTTTTGACCAAGATCCCGACCGATTTTCTCACCGGAATGAGTGATCTACAGGTCCTATCTGCAGAATCGATCATGATGACAACCTCTCTACCTGGTTTTAGTAGCCTTGAAATATCCTGGGGAAGCCCAACTCAATTACCACTAAAGATCAATGTTTTACGTCACTTATTGGCCCTTGGAGATAATGCAAAAGTCATACGAGTTGACCTGACAAACCCACTGGCACCTGTAACTTCTACCAAGTAATTCTTAAGAATTTATTGCGTAATAAATAATTTAATAAATCGTGTCGGTCATTGATAGAGACAGCGCTGAGTCCTACTTTTACGCATCAGAATTCAACGTGCTTTAACTCTCAAGTAGAGATTTAGAGTCCAAGGAAAGGCATACCGTGGCTACACCACAGAATTATCTAGCAGTAATTAAAGTCGTCGGAATTGGTGGCGGCGGAGTTAATGCTGTTAACAGAATGATTGAAGCGGGCCTTAAAGGTGTTGAGTTCATTGCAATCAATACAGATGCACAACAACTCATCATGAGTGATGCAGATGTGAAATTAGATATTGGTCGTAAATCAACTCGTGGTCTTGGAGCAGGTGCTGCGCCAGAAGTTGGTCGTCAAGCTGCGCTTGATCACATGGATGAAATTGAAGAAGTACTTCGTGGAGCAGATATGGTTTTTGTTACTGCTGGTGAAGGTGGCGGCACAGGAACAGGCGGAGCACCGATCATTGCAAAGATTGCAAAAGATCTAGGCGCGCTTACAGTTGGTGTAGTTACAAAACCATTTTCATTTGAAGCAAAGCATAGGACTGCTCAAGCAGAAGTAGGAATTGAACTTCTACGTGCTGAAGTAGATACTCTTATTGTTATTCCAAATGACCGTCTACTTGCAATTTCAGATCGCTCAATTACTGCAGTTGAAGCATTCAGAAGCGCCGATCAAGTATTGCTCTCTGGTGTGCAGGGAATTACAGATTTGATTACAACTCCTGGTCTTATCAACTTAGACTTTGCAGATGTGAAGAGCGTTATGGAAGGCGCAGGATCTGCGCTTATGGGTATTGGTTCGGCTCGCGGTGAAGCTCGCGCTACCCGCGCAGCTGAGTTAGCAATCTCAAGCCCACTTCTTGAAGCATCTATCGATGGAGCGCGTGGAGTACTTCTTTCGATTGCAGGTGGTTCAGACCTTGGCTTATTTGAACTTAGTGAAGCAGCTGAATTGGTAGCAAAGTTTGCTCACCCTGATGCAAATATCATCTTTGGAACAGTAATTGATGACGCACTAGGCGATGAGATCAGAATTACCGTTATTGCTGCAGGTTTTGAAGGTGGTGCACCAAAGCGTGTTTCAATGCCAACAATTGATGCAAGCGTTCTCAACGGCGTAGCAAATCCGATCGCCAATAATGACCCAATCGCCGTGGCATTAGATCTTGGCCTTCAAGAAGACACTTTAGAAGTACCTGTTGCATCCAAGCGTAGGATCACTTTTGAAGAATTAGTGAGCGAAGACGAGATAGACGTTCCTGACTTTATGAAGTAAATGTCGCGTATTTTTTTCACATCCCGATCTTGTGGAGATATGAAAATGCCAGAAGCACGGCAACCACTTCAACGCAGCCTTTCCTTGGAAGGCCTTGCTTTTATGGAGCAAACACATAGCGATGTTATTGAAGTTATTAAAAGTGGTCAGGGTGAGCCCTTAGCAGATTCCCTTATAACTACTACAAGAGGTATGGCAGTAGCCGTCCTTGTCGCCGATTGCATTCCATTACTCCTTTCTAGTGAAAATGCGGTTGCTGCTGTGCATGTTGGGCGCAAGGGAGTATTAAACAAAATTGCAATTAAGACCATTGAAAAAATGAGATTACTTGAAGCGGAGAAAATATCTGCAATTATCGGACCTTCCATATGCGATAAGTGTTATGAAGTTTCACCGCAGATGTATGAGGAGATCACAGAAGTTGTGCCAGCAAGTGCCACAACCAAGGCACTTCACGCACTTGATCTCAAGGCAGCTCTCATCGACCAACTCACATCCATGTCTGTTGAAGTCAACAACGTGCAGCTCTGCACGCTCTGTTCTAAGGGCCAATCTGGCAAGAGTGATTACTTCTCATATCGCGGCGGGGATGAATTCGCTCGTGGCGCTGGGGTAATTTGCTTGTGAGTGATCTACGGAGGCAAGAACTTAAGCAGAGCTTGGTACATGTGAAGGAGCGGATTGCAGCCGCGACTAGGCAATCAGGCAGAAACATTGATGAGATCACCCTGGTTGTTGTCACCAAGACCTTTCCTGTAACTGATGCCCAGATTCTTTATGAATTAGGGGAGCGAAATTTTGGGGAAAACCGCAATGAGGAGGGATTATCTAAAAAGGAGCTTGTAGGCCCTGATGCAATCTGGCATTTCCAAGGACAGGTCCAAAGCAAAAAGATTCGTCAGATTACCCAATGGGCAGAGGTTGTTCATTCATTAGATTCAGTTGACCATGCTCGAAAGTTCGCGGATGCGGATAATGCAAATGCCCTTAAGTTTTTTCTTCAAGTAAATCTAGAACCATCTCGTGCCGATCGAGGCGGTGTCAGTATTGCTGGGCTCCAAGATTTCCTAGGTGAGATCGCAGGTCTTAAAAACATCAACATTATTGGGCTCATGACGGTAGCCCCACTTGGCGTTGACCCAGAAGGTGCATTTGAGGAAGTTGCCAAAGCGAAGAATTTGGTCCAGAAAAATTACCCATCAATTACTCAGTTATCCATGGGTATGAGTGGAGACTTTGAAGAGGCGATTAAATACGGTGCGACACATATCCGCATAGGTAGTTCAATCCTCGGATCTAGGCCTGCCCAAGCCTAAACTTCTACCCATGGCTAACGTATTTAAAAAAGCAGCAAATTACCTCGGCTTAGCTGAGGACGATGAAGAGTTCAGCGCGATCCCATCGGTCCCTGAAACACGTCGTAGCGTGAGAGCAGTTGCGCAAGCTGCGACAGCCCGTCCAACATTCACACAAGTTTCACATCCAGCTCAGCAAGAAGCGTTGCCTGTAATGGACCAAATTTTCACAATACATCCACGCTTTTATAACGAAGCACGTGTTGTTGGCGAGCGATATAGAGAAGGTCAGCCAGTTCTTATGAACTTGACGGATATGGATGAGTCAGAGCGTAAGCGTCTTGTTGATTTTGCATCTGGTTTAGTTTTTGGTCATCATGGAAGTATTGAACGTGTTACGTCAAAGGTTTTTCTTTTAACACCTCCAAATGTTCGTGTGAGTACCGAAAATAAAACAGCAGCAGCCGAAGCAAGTTTCTTTAACCAAAGCTAATTTCTTTTTACAGGAGTAGCTCATGACATCATTTGGAATTATTCTTGGATGGATTCTTCAATTATTTCTCATTGCATTATTTGCACGAGTAATTCTTGATTACGTCCGCATGTTCTCCCCACAATGGAGACCACGAGGAATCGTGCTTGGGATCGCTGAAGCAGTTTATGGAATTACAGACCCTGTTATGCGATTTGTCCGCCGCTTTATCCCGCCGCTTCGTCTTGGACCAGTAGCTGTTGATTTATCTTTTATTTTGGTCTTTATCGTTACTCAAATACTTATTTCGCTAGTTCGCTCTCTTTAAAGATAATCCTAAAGCGATTTCATTGCCTCCTGCAGGCAGTGATTTATTTTCATTGATTGAAACAGCAAGAACTTCATCAGAAATTTCCTTAGAGTACTTATTGATCGCCTGAGCTACTTCACTGCTGCCAGACCATTCCACAATAATCCGATCTGAGATATCAAATCCAGAATTTTTACGCTCTTCTTGAATGCTGCGAATGACTTCTCGCATTAAGCCAGCTTCAATAAGATCAGGTGTAAGAGTTAAATCAAGTGCAAGGCTTTCACCCGAGTGGCTTGCTACCGACCAACCTTCTTTAGGCGTCTCTGTAATAACAAGATCTTCTTCAGTAATCTGCGCAGAACTTGCTCCATATATAATCTTTGCTGCTCCATTACTTCGAACCTCTCGAACTAGGGCTGTGGCATCTGAATCGGTGACTGCCTTTGCGATCGCCTGAACGTCGGCGCCATATCTTGCACCAATAGTTCTAAAGTTTGCTTTTATTGAAACGCTGACTAGATCTTCATTTTCACTTGCTAGCTCTTCAAGTGAGAGCACATTGAGCTCTTCAGCAACGTGTGAGCGAATCTCAGCATCCATTGCCTTCCAACCTGTGGCAGCAACCAGCGCCCTGGCAAGTGGTTGACGAATCTTTATCTTGGATTCTGCTCGTGCTGAGCGACCGAGTTCAACCAGGCGGCGAGAGAGCGCAACGGAAGTGGATAAATTCTCATCGATTAAAGCGGGATCAAATGTTGGAAATGAGGTGAGATGGACAGACTCGTGTGAATTAGTTTCACCCGCACGAATCAGTACTTGCCAGACATGTTCTGTAATGAAAGGGACCATGGGCGACATAAGTTGAGTCAGAGTTTTAAGGCATGTGAACAGAGTTTCAAGCGCCGCGCTTTCACCATCCCAGAAGCGTCTACGCGAGCGACGGACATACCAATTAGATAAGTCATCGATAAATGCCGCGAGTAAGCGTCCTGCTTCTTGGGAATCAAAAGATGCATATGCACTATCAACATCTCTCACAAGCGCATTGAGCTCAGAGATAATCCATTTGTCCATAGTTATCTCTGATTTCTTATGGGCAGGTGCCATCACAAAATTTGCTGCATGAGCATATAAAGTGAAGAAGGAGACCGTGTTCCAATAAGTAAGAAGTGTCTTTCGTACAACATCTGAGAGTGCTTCATGGCCAACACGGCGTGCGCTCCATGGGGAGCCCGCTGCAAGCATGTACCAACGAACAGCATCCGCTCCATGTTGATCCATGAGGGGAATTGGCTGCAACACATTGCCTAGATGCTTGCTCATCTTGCGTCCATCTTTATCTAAAATATGGCCAAGGCAAAGTACGGTCTTGTAAGAACTTTCATCAAAGACCAAAGTTCCAATGGTCATAAGGGTATAGAACCAGCCCCGCGTCTGATCAATCGCTTCGCAGATGAAATCTGCTGGGTATGAAGATTCAAACTCTTGCGCAGAACCTTCTTTATGAGGGTATCCCCATTGAGCAAATGGCATTGACCCCGAGTCATACCAGCAGTCAATGACTTCAGGCACACGATTCATTGTTTGAGAACATGTAGGGCATGGGAAAGTGATGTCATCAACATATGGACGATGTGGATCAGTCTTTGAAAGTTCTTTGCCAGCAAGTGTAGAAAGCTCTGCAAGAGAACCAACGCAATAAAGATGATCATCCGGGCAGCGCCAAAGCGGAAGAGGAGTTCCCCAATAACGATTTCTAGAAACAGCCCAGTCGATGTTGTTCTCTAGCCAATCACCATAGCGGCCGGTCTTAATAGTTTCAGGATGCCAATCTGTTTTGGCATTTTGAGCGATGAGCTCATCTTTAATTGCCGTCGTACGGATATACCAAGACGGTTGTGCGTAATACATCAGGGGGGTGTGGCAACGCCAACAATGTGGGTATGAGTGCTCAAATTGAAGCTGACGGTAGAGAACACCACGGGATTTGAGTTCCTTGATAAGAATTTTGTCAGCATCTTTGAAAAATACTCCACCGACCAGAGTGGTCTCAGCGTTAAAAGTGCCATCTGGCGCCATCGGGTTTACGACAGGAAGTCCATATTTCCGGCAAACAAGCAGATCATCTGCGCCAAAGGCGGGTGATTGGTGGACTATTCCAGTTCCATCTTCGGTTGTGACGTAGTCAGCAAGAACAACAAAATGAGAATCAGGAATTTCAATGAGATCAAGTGGGCGCTTATATGTGATGCGCTCAAGGTCGCTACCAAGGAATGTGGCGATGACTTTGCGCTCTTCTCCTAAAACGTGAGCTAGGGGAGCGGCAACGACAAGGCGTTCCACTTTCTCATCCGTAGTAACTTCACAGACTTCATAAGTAACTTTAGGGTTTACAGCTATCGCAGTATTTGATACTAAAGTCCAAGGAGTTGTCGTCCATACCAAGAAGGAAGCATTGAGCTCTGCAAGCTTTCCTGAAGTTGCTGGGAAGCGAATATAGACAGAAGGATCTTTAACGGTTTCATATCCTTGGGCCAATTCATGATCTGATAAGCCTGTTCCGCAGCGTGGACAATATGGAGCGACGCGGTGATCTTGAACAAGTAATCCTTTTTTCCAAATCTGCTGCAGTGACCACCACACACTTTCGATGTACTCAGGTGACATGGTCCAGTAGGCCTCATCAAAATCAACCCAGAAGCCCATGCGTCTAGTCATAGAAGTGAATTCATCTACATGGCGTTGAACTGATTCACGGCACTTGTCATTAAATGCTGCAATACCAAACTTTTCGATATCACCCTTGCCAGAGAAACCGAGTTCTTTTTCAACTGCAATTTCAACCGGTAGTCCATGACAGTCCCAACCCGCTTTGCGAATGACTTGATGGCCTTTCATGGTTTGGTATCGCGGGAATAAATCTTTGAAAACACGTGCCTCAATATGATGAGTTCCAGGTGATCCGTTTGCAGTTGGGGGACCTTCATAGAAAGTCCAGCGTGGTGCGCCATCACGCGCTGAAACTGACTTTTGGAAAATATTGTTCTTTTCCCAGAACGTCAAAATATCCTGCTCCACAGATGGCAGGTCAATTTGTGGTGCAAGGGTGCGGAAGGATCCGTCAGACTTTTCGGCCACCAGTACCCCTTCACGCTTATATCAATTAAGAGGGCGAGTCTAGCGCGGCAGAGTTGGTAAAACTGGGGGTTGGGTTCTAGCCTTCTGCCGCAGCACAAAGGGTTCGCCCGCAGGAAAAACTAGAGAAGCGAAAATCTACATGGCAATATTTAAGAAAAAAGTAGCAAAGAAATCACCTGCTAAGAAGGCGGCAGCGAAGAAAGTCGCCAAGAAAGCACCGGTTAAAAAGAGCGCTGTGAAAAAGGCTCCGGCGAAGAAGGCGGCTGCCAAAAAGGCGGCACCTGCTAAGAAAGTCGCAGGCCGTTCTCCAAATATTGTTAAGCCATCACTTGCCAAGCGCAAGCCTGGCAAGCCATTTCCTGCAAAGCTACAGAGCACAACAAAAGGTGATTCAACAACTATTACAGTTACGCCCCGCGAAGTAAATAACGGCCCAGAGGTTGTAGTTGAAGAGCGCCGTTTAGTTATGCCGCCTCCACCTCGTCCAACAAAGACAGGGAAGAAGGCTGCTCCGCTTAAACCAATTAAGGCAGCCCCCGCCCCGCATGTTGTCGCCGCTGGTGAGAATCCTTGGACTGCTACAGAATTAAAAGCTATGCGAACTGAATTAGGTAAAGAACTTGTTCGCTTGAAATCTGAATTAGCTGATGCTGAGAGTGAGATGGAAGATCTTATTTTTGCAGCTGGCGTTGGTGCTGGCGATGATCAAGCAGATGCAGGAACAAAGACTTTCGAGCGCGAGCATGAGATGTCTTTGGTCTATAACGCCCGCGACATGGTTGTACAGACAGAGCGTGCGATTGAAAGAATTGATACCAAGACATATGGTCGTTGTGAAGAATGTGCAAATGCGATTGGCAAGGCACGTTTGCAAGTATTCCCTCGAGCTACTCTGTGCATGGTCTGCAAGCAGAAAGAAGAACGGCGCTGAGAGAACCCGCACCACATTCACCGAATGCACTTGCACTTCGGTGGCTTGCAAGGATTGCACTCCTAGTTTTCATATGCGACTTCGGTAGCAAGTCATTAGCAATCAGAACTCTCTCTGGATCACCCAAGAGGATTATTGGCAGTTTTCTTGAACTTGAACTAACAAGCAATTCAGGTGCCGCGTTTAGTTTGGCGACGAGTGCCACGCTCTTTCTCTCTTTACTTTCTATAGGTGCGATTGCAGCTATTTACATATTTGTAAAAAGTATTACTTCTAGAGCCTGGGCTATCGCTTTAGGCTTTTTACTTGGCGGAATCTGCGGGAACTTGAGTGACCGAATTTTTAGGAGCCCCTATTGGCTTAAAGGAGCTGTGACAGACTGGATTAAATTGCCCCATTGGCCGGTATTTAATCTTGCAGACACCTCTATTGTTATCTCTGCAGCCACTATCGGCTTGCTCCTTATAAAGAATGTGAAACCGAGGGCATTTAATGACGCTTCCTGAGAGTTTGAAGCGACAGGAGCGAGTCATCTCTATTCCTGAGGGACTTGATCAAGAGCGAGTAGATGCTGCTCTTGCCCGCATGCTTGGACTTAGTCGTTCAGTTGTTGTTGATCTCATTGAGTCTGGTGAAATCAGTAAGTCTGGAAAAGTTGTTACTAAATCTGACAAAGTATCAACTGGTGATGTCCTTGAAATATTAATGCCTGCGGCCAAGATGCCTCCCACACTTACCGCGACTCCTATCGAAGGCTTAGATGTCGTCTTTAATGATGAGCATATTATTGTAATTAATAAGCCATCTGGTGTTGCTGCTCACCCAAGCCCAGGATGGCAAGGACCTACTGTCATCGGAGCGATTATCGCGGCTGGATATAACGTTTCAACTAGTGGCGCTGCCGAAAGACAAGGAGTGGTCCATCGACTGGACGTTGGGACAACAGGCTTGATGGTTGTTGCTAAAGATGAAGCATCGTATTCAAATTTGAAGGATCAGTTTAGAGAAAGAATTGTGAAAAAGGTTTATCACGCGATGGTGCAAGGACATATGGATCCATCTGAAGGAACTATTGATGCTCCGATTAACAGACATCCCCGAGAAGATTATCGATTTGCTGTAGTTGCAGATGGCAAGCCGAGCATCACGCACTACAAGTCACTTGAATTATTTCCTGCGGTGTCACTTCTTGAGATTGAATTAGAAACTGGCCGCACCCATCAGATTCGAGTGCACTTTTCAGCACTTCATCACCCACTAGTTGGGGATCTCACATATGGAGCAGATCACACAATTGCCGAACGCCTAGAGATGCACAGACCATGGCTGCACGCACGTCAACTTGCCTTCACGCACCCGATCACAGGGGAGTACCTAACATTTGAATGCGAGTACCCAAGCGATCTGACACGCTCACTAGCGACCTTAGCCCGAAACAGCCATGGGAATTAATCTCAGTAGTAATCTGCCTAACCGTGTCTGATAATTCCAATTTCGTCCACCTTCATGTGCATACTGAGTATTCAATGCTCGATGGCGCGGCGCGTGTAGAGGAATTAGTTCAAGAAGTAGCAAAACAGGGAATGCCTGCAATTGCGATCACAGACCATGGAAATGTTTTTGGTGCTTATGAATTTAATAAGCAGGCAAAGAAAGCTGGCGTTAAACCAATTATTGGAATCGAAGCTTATGTCGCACCTGAAAGTCGTTTTGATAAGAAGCGTGTGAAGTGGGCAGATGGCGGAGAAGATGATGTCTCCGGTGGTGGGGCATATACACATATGACCATACTTGCCGAGAACAACACCGGGCTGAGTAACTTATTTAAGCTTTCTTCCCTTGCCTCACTTGAAGGTTTTTATTACAAACCTCGGATGGACCGGCAATTACTTTCCCAGTACTCAGAAGGTTTGATTGCAACAACAGGTTGCCCAGGTGGTGAGATCCAAACGAAGATTCGTATGGGCGCATATAAAGATGCTCTCACTGCAGCATCAGAGCTCAGAGATCTATTTGGAAAAGAGAATTTCTATTTAGAAATTATGGATCATGGCATTGATATTGAAAATCGAGTTAAAGCAGATCTACTCAAGCTTGGCAAAGAGCTTGGACTGCCACTGCTTGCCACCAATGATCTGCACTACACAAAGCACGAAGATGCTGGCGCTCATGAGGCCCTTTTATGTGTTCAATCCGGATCTACTATTGCCGACCCGAAGCGATTTAAATTTGAGAATAGCGAGTTTTATCTTAAGAGCGCTGCGCAGATGCGTCAGATATTTTCAGATATTCCAGATGCGTGTGACAACACTTTATTGATTGCAGAACGTTGCAACATCACAATGCGTGAAAATGAAAATCTTCTTCCTAAATTTGAAGTTCCAAATGGTCAAACAGAAGACACTTGGCTTCGCTCACTTGCCGAAAAAGGCCTTTCAGAACGCATGAGCGGGAAAGTCCCATCTGAATACAAAGATCGCTTGAACTATGAACTCGATGTCATGATCAAGATGGGATTTCCAGGCTACTTTTTAGTTGTTTCAGATCTGTGTGCTCACGCGCGTGAAGTTGGCATAAGAGTTGGACCTGGTCGTGGTTCTGCAGCAGGTTCACTTGTTTCATATTCTCTTGGCATTACAGCTCTTGATCCAATTAAGCATGGTCTTTTGTTTGAGCGCTTCTTAAACCCAGAGCGTATTTCGATGCCAGATATTGACCTAGATTTTGATGAACGACGACGCTCAGAGATGATCGCTTATGCGACAAACAAGTATGGAGAAGGTCGCGTTGCTCAGATCATTACTTATAGCAATATTAAATCAAAGCAAGCACTAAAGGATTCAACGCGCGTACTTGGTTACCCATATGCGATCGGTGACAAAATTACTAAAGCTTTGCCACCAACAATAATGGGTAAAGATATAACCCTGTCAGGTATTTTTGATTCAAAGAATGAACGCTACGGTGAAGCGGGGGAGTTCCGCTCACTTTATGAAAGCGATCCTGATGCAAAGCGAATTGTTGATACAGCTAGAGGCCTTGAAGGCTTAAAGAGACAATGGGGAGTTCACGCTGCTGGCGTGATTTTGTGCCGGGAGCCGTTACTTGATGTTATTCCTATTCATCGCAGAGAAGCAGATGGTGCGATTATTACTCAGTTTGATATGGGAGCGTGCGAATCTATTGGGCTACTGAAGATGGACTTCTTGGGGCTTCGGAATCTTTCTGTACTAGATGATTGTTTATTGAATATTAAAGCCAACGCAGGGGCAACTGTTGATCTTTCAACACTGCCATTAGATGACAAGAAGACATATGAGCTACTTGGTAAAGGTGAAACATTGGGCGTCTTTCAGCTTGATGGTGGACCAATGCGCGCATTGCTTCGCCAGATGGCGCCAGATTCTTTCGAAGATATTTCTGCTGTGATTGCCCTTTATCGCCCAGGTCCAATGGGTGTAAACGCCCATACTGATTATGCAGACCGAAAAAACAAGCGCAAAATTGTTGAGCCGATTCACCCTGAACTTTCTGAGTCCCTTAAGGAAATTCTGGGAGATACATACGGCTTGATTGTTTATCAAGAACAGGTAATGGCTATTGCGCAGAAGGTTGCTGGCTTCTCGTTAGGGCGAGCAGATTTATTGCGTAAAGCAATGGGTAAAAAGAATAAGGAAATCCTAGATAAAGAATATGTAAATTTTGAAGCAGGAATGCAAACAAACGGATTTAGTACGGGGGCAATCAAGAAGCTCTGGGATACGTTGATTCCATTCTCAGACTACGCATTTAACCGTGCTCACAGTGCTGGATATGGATTAGTTTCCTATTGGACTGCATATCTTAAAGCGAACTACCCAACTGAATATATGGCTGCCCTTCTCACAAGTGTGAGAGATGACAAAGATAAGAGTGCTTTGTATTTGAGTGAGTGCAGACGTATGGGAATCAAAGTGTTGCCTCCCGATGTGAACGAGTCGTCTTCTGATTACACACCTCTTGGAAAAGATATTCGATTTGGCCTTACAGCAATTCGTAATGTGGGTGAGAACGTTGTTGGCTCAATTACAACCAATAGAGCAAGCAAAGGGCGCTATAACTCATTTGGTGATTTCCTGACTAAAGTCGATCAGAGCGTTTGCAATAAGAAGACGATCGAATCACTAATTAAAGCTGGAGCTTTTGACTCACTTGGTTCATCACGCCGCGGGTTGATGATGGTCTATTTAGAAGCACTTGATTCAATTTCAGAAACTAAGCGCGCAGAAGCTATCGGTCAGTTTGATCTCTTTGGATCAGCAGATGCCGAAGCAACAACATCTGTCTCGGGTCTTCAACTAGATATTCCAACTGGGGAATGGGAGAAGCGACTTCTTTTGAGTTATGAAAGAGAGATGCTTGGTCTCTACGTTTCAGATCACCCACTTCTTGGAATTGAACATGTACTACGAGCCGCCGTAGATATCCCTCTTTCCCAACTATCTGAAGATTCTGTTGGTCATGATCAAATCGTGACTATCGGTGGGCTAATTACTCAAGTTCAGAGAAAAGTTTCTAAACAGGGAAATTCTTGGGCGATTGTTTCTATTGAAGATTTAGAAGGCGCTGCTGATGTTCTCTTTTTCGCAACTACTTATGTTAACTACGCAATGAATTTAGTTGAGGATCAAGTTGTCACAATTAGAGGCCGAGTCGACAAGCGTGAAGAAGCACCTCGGATCACCGCGCTAGAGATGTCATTGCCAGACATCACAGGAGCGCCAACCGGACCTCTTGTGATCACGATGAGCGCTGCTCGGGTAACCCCGCCATTGGTTGACCGAATGAAAGAAATTCTGAGATCTCATCCTGGTTCCCGTGAAGTTCATTTGAAATTAGACGATGGGCAAAAGGGCCTTGTGATGAAGATTGACGATGATCTTCGTGTGACCGCATCACCGAGTTTGAGCGCAGACTTAAAATCTGTCCTTGGGCCAGACTGTTTGGTCTCATAGCTTTTATTCGTATCTCCTAGGACTTCCAACGCTTTAGAATAAGTCAGTGAATTCACCTATCGGCCTAGAAATGCGCACCGTTGATTTTCGGGGTAGATCATTATCTCGTGGTCAATATCGCAAAGAATTGCCTAGAGCGAGCATGGATATTGAAACCGCAATGATTGCTATTGCGCCAATTCTTAAGCGTGTTGAGAATGGGAATGAAGAAACTTTGCGGGAATTAGCAGAAGAATTTGAGGGTATAAAGCCAACTCATATTCGAGTTCCCGAAAGCGAATTAGATAAAGCACTACTAAACCTAGATCCGAAGATTCGTAGCGCACTTGAAACAGCGATTGAACGTATAAAAAAAGTTCATGCAATGCAGGTAAGGCAAACTCAAACGTCGCAAGTCGTGCCGGGCGCAGAAGTCACGCAACGTTGGATACCAGTTGATCGTGTTGGACTTTATGTTCCTGGAGGACTCGCTGTTTACCCAAGCTCAGTGATGATGAATGTCATACCTGCGCAGATTGCCAAGGTGGAGAGCATTGCTGTTGCCTCACCTCCTCAAAAAGAATTTAATGGTTTGCCCCACCCAACTATCTTGGCAACGTGTGCGCTACTTGGTGTTCAAGAAGTGTATGCAGTTGGGGGAGCGCAAGCAGTTGCGATGTTTGCGTATGGCGTTGAAGGATTGTGCGAAGCAACAGATCTTGTAACTGGCCCAGGAAATATTTATGTAGCAGCAGCAAAACGTGCACTGCGAGGAAAAATTGGCATTGATTCTGAAGCAGGCCCTACCGAAATTGGAATATTGGCAGATGAGAGCGCTATGGCAGGAGAAGTTGCTGCTGACCTTATTAGCCAAGCCGAGCATGATGTCCACGCAGCAGCCGTGCTTGTCACAACCTCTGAAAAACTTGCAAAGAGCGTTCGCGAGGAGCTTGGTAAACGCATCCCTACGGCGAAGCACTCAGTGAGAATCACGGCTTCTCTCAATGGAATTCAATCTGCAATTGTTCTTGTGGACTCAATTAAACAGGGAATAGATGTGGTTAATGCATATGCCGCTGAACACTTAGAACTGCACGTTAAAGATCTTGACCAGGTGGCTGCTTCGATCAAAAATGCAGGCGCTGTTTTCCTGGGTAGATTCACGCCAGTATCACTTGGTGACTACGCAGCTGGGTCAAATCACGTCTTGCCAACAGGAGGATGTGCTTGTCACTCTAGCGGGCTATCTGTGCAAACATTCCTCAGAGGTGTGAATTTTATTTCATACGATGAAGCAGCTTTTACACAGATTGCGCCAACAGTTATTACTTTGGCAAATGCTGAAGATTTGCCGGCACACGGTGAAGCAATGTCCGCACGCTTTGAAGGGAAAAAATAATGGCATCAGCATGGCCATATTGGTTACCTATTCGTGCTGATCTTTATGGGATCTCTCCATATGGCGCGCCTCAGATCTCTGATGTTGTGGCATTAAACACTAATGAGAATCCTTTTGAACTTCCAAAAACAGTTCAAGATTCAATTGTTTCTCGCATAGGTGAAGTTGTGCACGGCCTTAACCGTTATCCAGATCGTGATGCGCAAGTACTTCGAAGCAAGCTTGCTGAATATATTTCTAAAACGACAGGCTCCAGCGTCTCAAGTGAGAATATTTGGGCAGCTAACGGCAGTAATGAGATTTTGCAGACACTCATGATTGCATGTGGTGGAGCAGATCATCTTGCAATTGGGTTTACCCCTTCTTACTCCGTACACCCGCTTATCGCCCAACTCACGAGAACACCATGGTTTGCAGGGACACGGGATCAAGACTTCGCAATTGATATGGTTGTTGCAAAGAAGCTCATCCACGAGAAGAACCCTTCACTTATTTTTGTTACAACACCAAATAACCCTTCTGGAACATCAACTCCATTGGCTGATTTACGTGAGTTAGCCGACCTTGCTGGACAAGTTGGTGCGCTTCTTATTGTGGATGAGGCTTATGCGGAGTTTTCAGAGGAAGAGTCAGCTGTCTCACTTATTGCAGATTTCCAACATGTTGTGGTTGTAAGAACAATGAGTAAGGCCTTTGCTTTCGCTGGAACACGTCTTGGTTATTTAGTTGCTCATCCTGCCGTAGTGAATGCTTCGCTCATCGCGCGCCTTCCATATCACCTCAGCTCAATTACTCAAGCTGCAGCGGAAGTTGCACTTGATTATGCAGATTTAATGCAGAGTGAAATTGCGACGCTTGTTTCTGAACGCTCAAGGGTTTTTGAAGCAATATCTTCTATGGGTTATAAGCCTGTTCCAAGTGCTGCAAATTTCATTCTCTTTAGTGGGTTCAAAGATGATGCAAGTGATGTCTGGCAGCGCCTGCTGGATCGAGGAATTTTGATACGAGATATAGGGCTTCGAGGATATTTGCGCGTGACTATTGGAACACCTGCCGAAAATGATCAATTCATAGCGGCACTGAGAGAAATTGCGGAATAATCAGGGACTATCACACCACTGCTAGATGAGAGAGAAATAAATGAGTGCTCCACGTACTGCAACAGTTGAACGAAAGACCAAGGAATCAGAGGTATTGGTCAAACTCAACCTTGATGGCACAGGTGTTATTGATATTCAAACAGGCGTCCCATTTTTCGAACATATGCTTTCCCAACTTGGTAAGCATGCAGGATTCGATCTGACGGTAAAGACAAAGGGCGATGTTGACGTTGACTCCCACCACACCGTTGAAGATACATCACTTGCATTTGGCCAAGCACTTCGTGAAGCACTTGGTGATAAAGCAGGTATCCGCAGATTTGGTGATGCAATGGTTCCATTGGATGAAGTACTTGTTCAGGCAGCTGTTGATCTATCAGGGCGGCCTTACCTAGTACACCGTCAACCTGAAATCGTTGAACTTATTGGAACATTTGATACAACACTTGGTCGCCACATATGGGAGTCAATTGTTGCTGAAGCACGCATTGCTTTACATATTCGTGTTCTAGAAGGCCGCAACGCGCACCACGTATTTGAAGCGCAATTCAAAGCAGTTGCTCGCGCACTGCGGGATGCTGTTGCTATTGATGGCAGGGTCACGGGAATCCCATCAACTAAGGGCACTCTTTGATTGCAATTCTTGACTATGGTTCTGGCAACCTTCGTTCGGCGCAGCGTGCATTTGAATTAACTGGGATCAAGACGGTCATTACATCTGATCCAAAGTTATGTGCTGATAGTGATGGCTTAGTCGTACCAGGTGTTGGTGCTTATGGGGCATGCATGAAGCAATTAGTTGATGTGGGTGGGAAAGAAATAATCCTAAATCGAGTTGCTGCTGGAAAACCCGTCATTGGTATATGCGTAGGGTTGCAGATACTTTTTGAGCAAGGCAGAGAAAAAGGCGGCGCATCGGGTGTTGGCGTATTGCCTGGTGAAGTAAGTGAACTTAAATCTGAAATATTGCCCCACATTGGTTGGAACACGGTTTCTGCAGGCAAGGGTACAAAATTATTTGAAGGCCTAGATGGTGCTTCGTTTTATTTCGTGCACTCATACGCAGTGAAGAAGGCTGTGCCAGATGCTGTAAATAGTTGGACAGAATACGGCGAAGAGTTTCTATCTGCAGTTGAACGCGGCCCGGTAAGTGCTGTGCAATTTCACCCCGAAAAAAGTGGAGCCAATGGCGCTCGGTTAATTTCAAATTGGGCAAAGTCCCTCTGATGGGTACGATAAAAAAGCTTGAGCTACTCCCTGCGATTGACGTCAAAGATGGACGCGCTGTTCGACTCGTTCAAGGCGAACTCAGCGCAACAAGTCAATACGGATTACCTATTGAAGTAGCTAAAGAATTTGCTGACGCAGGCACAGAGTGGATTCATTTAGTTGATCTTGATGCAGCTTTTGGCTTAGGCAGTAACGCCACACTGCTTGAAGAGGTAATCAAAAGTGTTGACATTAAAGTCGAGCTGTCAGGTGGAATTAGAGATGATGAATCGTTGCGCCGTGCACTTGCTACTGGATGCACACGAGTGAATCTCGGAACTGCTGCCCTAGAAAACCCTGACTGGACTGCGAAAGTAATTGCTGAATTTGGTGATCGCATTGCAGTTGGTCTTGATGTAAGAGGCCACACCCTTGCCGCCCGGGGTTGGACAAAAGAAGGTGGCGATTTATTTGAAACACTTGAACGCTTAGATCGCGATGGTTGTGCAAGATATATTGTGACAGATGTTGCTAAAGACGGAACGCTTACTGGTCCCAATCTTTCTTTATTGCGAGAAGTTTGTGCGGCAACTACCAAGCCAGTTGTTGCAAGCGGTGGCGTTTCTAACTTAAAAGACCTAGAAGAAATACGTGCACTGACTTCAATTGGAGTAGAAGGTGCGATAGTTGGTAAGGCGCTCTATGCGGGAGCCTTCACACTCCAGCAAGCACTCAGTGAGGCAAACAAATGACTTTAGCTAAGCGAATCATCCCTTGTTTAGACGTTGCCAACGGCCGGGTTGTTAAAGGTGTAAATTTTCAAAACTTAGTTGATGCCGGGGATCCCGTTGAGCTTGCAAAGTTATATGGGGACGCAGGAGCAGATGAGCTCACCTTCCTCGATATTTCTGCTTCAGTTGAAGAGCGCTCAACAACTTTGGAGATGGTGGCAAGAACTGCTGAACAAGTATTTATTCCACTTACGGTAGGCGGGGGTATTCGAAGTGTTGACGATGTTGATGCGCTCCTACGAGCAGGTGCCGATAAAGTAAGTATCAACACTGCTGCAATTAATCGCCCTGAACTTATAAGTGAAATCTCTGATCGTTTTGGGGATCAAGTCCTAGTTCTTTCTGTTGACGCCCGTCGCGGGAAAACACCATCTGGATTTGAAGTAACCACTCACGGTGGCAGACAAGGTGCTGGACTTGACGCACTTGTATGGATTGAAGATGCAACAGCCCGAGGAGTAGGTGAGATTCTTCTTAACTCTATGGACGCTGATGGAACACGTGAAGGTTTCGATATAGAAATGATTACGCAAGTCCGCAGTAGAACAAGAGTTCCCCTGATTGCAAGTGGAGGAGCTGGAAAGCTAGGTGATTTTGCCCTTGCTCTAGACGCTGGTGCTGACGCATTGCTGGCAGCAAGCGTTTTCCACTTCGGGACATTTACGATTCATGATGTGAAAGAGTTTTTGAACAAAAAGGGATATTCGGTCCGCCTCTAACCCGCTATAAGGCAGAATACGACCATGCCAAATCCAGTAGTGATACCAACTCAGATAGCCGAAAGATTTGCTGCCGGAGAGCTGGTTGCTGCGATTGCACAAGATGCCCAGAGTAAAGACGTGCTTATGTTGGCGTGGATGAATAAGCAGGCACTCACGCAAACACTTAAAACTGGGGATGTTACATACTGGAGTAGAAGCAGAAATGAACTCTGGGAGAAGGGTGCCACTTCTGGCCACACTCAAAAGGTGGTAAGTATTACATTTGATTGCGACGCGGATGCAATTTTGCTTCAGGTTCATCAAGTAGGTGCTGCTTGCCATACTGGCGAACGAACTTGTTTCCATAACGAAATTGATACTGACTTTGAGTAATCAAATAACATTAGAAGAGTTCCGTGAATTTGCAGAAACTTATAATGTGATTCCTGTTGCTAGAAAGTATTTAGCAGATACCCAGACCCCACTTACGATTTATCACAAACTAGCAGGAAACCGCCCGGGAACTTTCCTCTTAGAATCTGCTGAAGTTGGGGGAGCATGGTCGCGATATTCATTTATTGGTATTCACTCACAATCAACGCTTACTGAAATTAATGGAAAGGCAGCATGGATTGGAACAGTGCCATCTGGAGCGCCGGTTGGAATTGATCCACTCGATGCACTCAAGATTGCGGCAACACATTTACGCTCACCTCATATCCCTGGATTACCTCCACTTACTGGTGGACTAGTCGGTTACGCAGGTTATGACATAGTTCGTAGGCTTGAAAAGATTCCAAATATTGCAACTACAGAGATAGAACTTCCTGAAATTGCATTCATGCTCACATCTGACTTAGCGGTCTTTGATCACTTTAATGGCTCACTAACTTTGATTGCCAACGCAATTAATTGGAACGGAAGCACAGATGGGGTTGATGAGGCATACGCAGATGCGAACAAACGCCTCGATAGCCTAGAAGTGACACTTAAGACTCCAACTACTTCTGACATCAACCGTGAGATACAGAAAGTTGAGCCGGTGTATGAGCGCCGAACAACATCTGTAGAGTTTCAAGCACGTGTTGAAAATATTAAGGAGGAAATTCGAAATGGGGAAGCATTCCAAGTCGTACTTTCTCAACGTTTTGTCATGGATGTTCAGGCAGATGCCTTTGATGTCTACCGCGCGCTAAGGGCGTCTAACCCAAGCCCTTATATGTATCTGTTTAGGTTCCATGATGGCTTAGAAGTTGTTGGATCAAGCCCAGAAGCGTTAGTAAAAATTCATGGCGAAGAAGTAATTATTCATCCAATTGCGGGAACTAAGCCACGATCTGATGATCCCGAGATAGATATTCGTTTGGGCGAAGAGTTGATGGCTGATCCTAAAGAGAGAGCTGAGCACCTTATGCTTGTTGATCTTGGTCGAAATGATCTTGGTCGCACTTGCAAGCCAGGGTCTGTTGAAGTTATCGAATTTATGAAGCTGGAACGTTATTCACACGTAATGCATATTGTTTCTACCGTGACAGGAAAGCTTGCTCCTGAATACAAACCGGTGGATGCACTGCTCGCAGTATTTCCAGCTGGAACTTTATCAGGAGCCCCAAAACCACGGGCGATGCAGATTATTGAAGAAAATGAACCCACAAGACGTGGGATATATGGTGGAACAATTGGCTATTTAGATTTCAGTGGAAACATTGATGCGTGTATTGCAATTAGAACCGCAGTCATTAAAGATGGAAAAGCTTATGTTCAAGCTGGAGCAGGAATCGTTGCCGATTCAGTAGCCACTTCTGAAGATATGGAATGTCAGAATAAGGCAGCAGCAGTTTTAGCTGCTATCGCATCTGCTAATGAAATGCGTAGTATCTAATGCTCGTCACAAAGTTAGTGTTACTTATCGTAGCTTTTTTACTTGGTGTATATTTTACTATCCGGTTGATAAAGCGGGGACTGTCTAAAAAATATGAACCGAAGGCTTCTACTCCATGGAATTCACTGACAGAAGGTGTTGATCCAACGGCTGGTGATACTCAATGACTTCAGCACTTGATTCCATTATTGCTGGCGTATTAGAAGATGTTGCTGCAAGACAGATTCCAATTGATGAAATCAAAAACAAGGCTGCGCTTGCTCCTTCACCTAGAGACGCATATGCAGCTTTAAATAAACCTGGCACACAAATCATTGCTGAAATAAAGAGATCTTCACCTAGCAAAGGCGAACTAGCTCCGATCGCAGACCCTGTTGCTCTTGCACGTTCTTATGAAAAAGGGGGAGCGGCAGTTATTAGCGTTCTCACCGAGGAGCGTAGATTTGGTGGGAAGGCTGAAGATTTAGTTGAAGTAAGAGAAGCAGTAGTGATTCCTGTTCTGCGGAAAGACTTTATAGTTACTGAGTTCCAAGTGTATGAAACTCGCGCACTAGGCGCAGATCTCATGCTTCTTATCGTTGCTGCTCTCAGTGATGAGCAACTTAAGGATTACTACTCTCTAGCAATCGACTTAGGAATGAATGTTTTAGTTGAAGTTCATGATAAAAGTGAAATTGAACGCGCAGTTAAAATATCGCCAAAGATCATTGGCGTAAATGCAAGAAATCTGAAAACTCTAGAAATCAATGAAGATGCATTTGTTGATTTACTTCCAACGGTTCCTGGAGGAATTCTGAGGGTTGCAGAATCTGGCATTTCTACTCGCGAACAAGTCCGTGAGGCTGAACTAGCAGGCGCTAAGGCAATCTTGGTAGGAGAAACTCTTGTCCGTGCTGGGGATCCAGTACATGCAATTTCAACTCTCCTGGGCAAATAGTCTGCTGGTACCGTTTACCTATGAGTGCTCCTGTTGATTCACAAATCCTTGGCCACTTCGGCCCCTATGGCGGAAGGTTTGTTCCAGAAGCTCTTATTGCCGCTTTAGATGAATTAACACTTGCTCACGAGACCGCTCTTAATGATCCTGCTTTTCAAAAAGAATTAGCTGACCTACATCGCACCTATACAGGGCGTCCAAGCATCATTACAGAGGCAAAACGTTTTGCTGAGCACGCTGGTGGGGCAAGAATTTTACTCAAGCGTGAGGATCTCAATCACACTGGATCGCACAAAATTAATAACGTTCTTGGGCAAGCACTCTTGACGAAGCGAATGGGCAAAAAGCGCATCATTGCAGAGACTGGTGCTGGTCAACACGGTGTTGCTGCGGCAACTGCAGCTGCTCTTATGGGACTTGAGTGCGTTGTGTATATGGGTGAAGAAGATACAAAACGTCAGTCACTTAATGTTGCGCGAATGAAATTACTTGGTGCGGAAGTTGTTCCTGTAACACAAGGTAGCAAAACTCTTAAAGATGCAATTAACGAAGCAATGCGCGACTGGGTGACTAATGTTGAAACAACACACTATCTTTTAGGAACAGTTGCTGGCCCGCATCCATTTCCTACGATGGTTAGGGATTTTCATCGAATAATTGGAGTAGAGGCACGCGAGCAATGTTTAGATCTAGTTGGTCGTTTGCCAGATGCAGTACTTGCTTGTGTTGGCGGTGGCTCAAACGCAATTGGTATTTTCCACCCATTTATTGAGGATAAAAATGTTCGCCTCATCGGGTTAGAAGCAGGTGGAAGAGGAATTGAATCAGGATTGCATGCTGCAACGATTACAGGTGGAACCCCTGGAGTCCTGCACGGAACTCGCTCGTATGTTTTGCAAGATGAAAATGGGCAAACACTTGAGTCACACTCAATTTCGGCAGGTCTTGATTATCCAGGAGTAGGTCCAGAGCACGCATATCTCCATGACATTGGACGAGCCGAGTATCGTGCAATTACTGATGACGAAGCAATGTATGCCTTCTCATTACTTTCTAAGACTGAAGGAATTATTCCTGCAATTGAAACAGCTCATGCATTAGCAGGTGCGATGCAGGTAGGAAATGAACTTGGGTCAGATGCTGTATTGCTCATAAATCTTTCTGGACGCGGGGATAAAGACGTTCAGACAGCTGCTGCATATTTTGGTATTCCACTCTAAATGAGCACCCCACTCGATGACTTATTTGTTAAGACTCGTAAAGAAAACCGAGCTGCACTTATAGGATTTTTACCTGCTGGCTTTCCAACTCAGTCTGGATCGATTTCTGTACTCACCGCAATGGTTCATGGTGGATGTGACGCAATCGAAATTGGCTTTCCTTATAGTGACCCGGTCATGGATGGGCCAATAATCCAAGCCGCATCAGATCAATCACTCAAGCAAGGTACGGGGGCGAAAGAAGTATTCGCTACCGTGAGAGCAATCGCGGCACTAGCACCTACGGTTGTCATGACATATTGGAATCCAATTGAGCGGTATGGTGTAAAAAAGTTTCTTGATTCCATGAAGGAAAACGGTGGCAGCGGAGCCGTCACACCAGATTTAACAATTGAAGAGTCCTCTCAATGGATTGAAGAGACAAAGAAACTCGATAGTAATCGTATATTTGTTGTTGCCCCAAGTACGAGTGATGAGAGACTGAAAAAAGTCGCAGAAGCTTCTACTGGCTTTATCTATGCGGCATCTCTCATGGGAGTCACAGGAACACGCGCATCGGTTTCAACTGGCGCTCAAACCTTGGTCGATAGAATTCGCCGGGTAACAGATAAACCTGTTGCTGTCGGATTAGGAGTTTCAACTCCTGAGCAAGCCCATGAAGTGGCGCGATATGCTGATGGAGTAATCGTTGGTTCTGCATTCATACGCTTGCTGCAGGAATCCAAGTCTGAAGAAGAGGGTATTAATAAAGTGAAAGATCTTGCGATAGCGCTAGCTCAGGGTATGAAGCGCTCATGAAAAAGGTTTTGAATCCAACTACCCAACCTTGGTTAACACTACTTGCTCGTTTGATCCTTGCCGGCGTTTTACTTGCAGCAGGTTGGATCAAGGCAATGAAGCCAAGTGAGGCAGCAGCATCAGTACGAGTTTATGAAGTTTTGCCAGTAAATATTGCAAATACTTTTGGCTACATCCTTCCTTGGATTGAAATCGGTATTGCGCTCTTACTTATTGTTGGAATTTGGACGCGCTGGAGCAGTATTGCGGCCGGAGCACTCATGGTTCTCTTTGTCATTGCGATCGCTCAGGCTTGGGCAAGAAAGCTACCGATTAACTGTGGTTGCTTTGGCAATGGCGGGATCACGGCAGATGGCAAAGTGCATGCCTGGACATATGCCACTGAAATTATTCGAGATATAGGCTTAATTTTGCTGTCAATTTTTATTACTTACTTCCCTAACGGTAAGTTTGCTCTAGATAGCGGAACTAAAAATAGTGAGAATGGTGGAGAAAGATAATGGCAGCTTCAAGCAAAAATGGTTCTAATGGAAAAGGCGATAAGACTACGCGCAACCTCGTTGTTGGCATGATCCTTTTAGTTGTTGTTGCTGGCGCTGGCGCTGCTCTTGCCTCTAATCACGCTGTCAAGAGTGCATCTAAGCCATCTGCAGTTGAAGCTACTGATGGTGATGGGATTGGGTTCAATACGAGCGCCCCTGTGAAAGTAGATTTCTACGAAGATTTTCAATGCCCACATTGCCGTGACTTTGAAGCGGTTAACAATGCCTATATTAATAAAATAATTACAGATGGAAAAATTCACGCTGTATTTCACCCTATGTCATTCATTGGCAACGAGTCTGTTTTGACTGCTGCTGCCTCAGCATGTGCATCTGATCAGGGTAAGTTTTTACAAATGCATGCTGCTTTATTCGCAAACCAAGCTGCAAATGAGAACAGCGGAATTTGGAGTAATGCAAAACTGATAGTCCTTGGACATTCACTCGGGATTGCATCGACTAAATATGATGAGTGCATTAATAATGGGCAGTATCTAAACTGGACGAAGAATGTTGAAGATTATGCTGGTAAAGCTAATATCAACTCAACTCCAACTGTCCTTATAAATGGTAAGCCTGTTCCACAGAACACCTACTTAAATTCAGCAGCATTCCAAGCTGCGTTTAGTTCTGCCGGCGTTAAGTAAGAGTTGCTCTACCGATTTATCCCGACCCCATCTAGTTCTTCGTTGGGGCTGGGAACGGTCACTATTCATTACTATGCACTATGCATATTGCTTGGAATAGCTGCAGCAATTTTGATTGGAAAAGTCCGCTATGTGCGAGCAGGTGGCATTGGAAATGAAATTTATGACCTTGCAATTTATGTAGTACCTGCTGGAATAGTAGGAGGACGTCTTTATCACGTCATTACTACACCAGAGTTGTACTTCGGTCCCCATGGGCATTTCTTAGATATATTTAAAATCTGGCAAGGTGGAATGGGTATCTGGGGAGCGGTAGCCTTTGGTGTTGCTACAGGTTCTCTATATTTCAAAATAAAACCATGTTCTGTTAGTTTTCTTATTGCACTTGATGCGATCGCCCCAGGAATAGTTTTAGCGCAGGGAATCGGCAGATGGGGCAATTGGTTTAACGGCGAACTTTTTGGAAAACCTACGACACTGCCCTGGGCACTTACAATTCCTCTCAGTGAGCGCCCCACAGGATTTGAAAGCTTTGCGACATTCCAGCCGACATTCCTTTATGAATCAATCTGGTGTGTTCTTATTGCTTTGCTAATTATCTACATGCCTGGGATAAGAAAACTTAAAGAAGGTAATGAGTTTCTACTATATGTATTTCTTTACTCCTCCGGTCGTCTTTGGATTGAATCTCTTCGCATTGATTCCGCTCACCATATATTTGGACTTCGTCTGAATATTTGGATTGCAGGAATCTGCGCTATCGGTTCAGCGGCAGGCTTATACGCACGGCAGAAACGCGTCGCGTCCGGGCCTGCAGATCAGTAGATTGCTGGGTAGACTCCCGACATGCCACTAGAACATGTTTATCAGCGAAACGTTCACCATAAGTCTCATAAATCTGGGTGGTTGCGTGCTGCTGTTCTCGGAGCAAATGATGGATTAGTTTCTAATGCCTCCCTACTTATAGGTATCGCTGCTGCTGGCAGAATTAATTTGCTCCCATTAACTGGTATTGCTGGAATTGCAGCGGGTTCAATGTCGATGGCGGTTGGTGAATATATTTCCGTCCAATCTCAATCTGATATTGAAGAGGCCGATCGGAAAATGGAGATTGAGCATTTAGCAATTGATCCAGAAGGTGAATTAGAAGAGCTTGCAGAGATTTATGTCGAGCGTGGACTACCTCTAGATTTAGCTAGACAAGTTGCAGAGAAATTCACAGAGAAAAATGCATTGGAAGCACATTTACGTGATGAGCTTGGACATTTTGAGATGCACAAGGCAAGACCGCTTCAAGCCGCGATTGCTTCTGCCCTTAGTTTTGCCATTGGAGGAGCAATCCCGCTCCTTGGTGCGCTTATGCCAACTACGAGTGGGAAAGTTTGGATGATCGTCCTATTCACTCTTATTGGACTCGTGGGCACTGGGGCGACAAGTTCAAAGCTTGCGGGTTCCCCTCTCCTGCGCACTGTGCTTCGAGTATTGATCGGGGGATCACTTGGCATGCTCATCACCGCAGGGATCGGCTCACTCGTTCATATCTAAGCCTGCCTGAATCCCTAAATTGGTTCCACTAATACCCAATTGACTTGATACGCTTTCTCACTGCTCAAGGTGGGTTAGACCCAAGTTGAGTTCATCGTTAGGCCATCGAAGTCCTGACCGTCCTGCAAAGTTTTCATAGGAGCGATCATGGGCTTATTTTCTACTGTGCCATCTGCACAAGGGTTGTACGACCCTGCCAATGAACATGATGCATGTGGCGTTGCTATGGTCGCAACATTAAATAAGAAACCAACCCATGAAGTTGTTTCACAAGGCCTTACAGCACTTCGCAATCTTGAACATCGCGGAGCATCAGGTGCAGAGCCAGATAGTGGTGATGGCGCAGGAATTCTTATTCGTATTCCCGATGAGTTCTATCGCAGCGTTGTTGAATTTACATTGCCAGAAGCTGGGCATTATGCAACAGGTATTGCATTTATTGATGCATCATTCACCGATCAATCTGTAATTCAAAAATTTGCAGATGAAGAGAATATAAAGATTCTTGGATGGCGTGAGTTGCCTATAAATGACTCATCTCTTGGTAAGACTGCGCTTTCCGTTATGCCTCGATTTGTTCAGATTTTTGTTGCAGGGGAAAAAAATGAATCAGACCTTGCCCTTGACCGGCTAGCATTTTGCTTCCGCAAGCGCGTTGAGCATGCATTACCAATTTACTTCCCTTCATTATCATCACGAACGATTGTTTATAAGGGGATGTTAACTACAGGCCAACTCGAGGAATTCTTCCCGGATCTTTCTAACGAACTTGTTAAGTCTCCACTTGCCGTTGTTCACTCCCGCTTTTCAACAAACACTTTCCCCTCTTGGCCCCTTGCGCACCCATATCGCTTCATAGCTCATAACGGAGAAATCAATACTGTCCGTGGCAACCGTAACTGGATGCGCGCGCGCGAAGCACTTCTTGCAAGTCCTTTAATTCCTGGAGATATCACGAGACTTTTCCCTATCGTTGATAGCAACGGAAGTGACTCTGCTTCATTTGATGAAGTTCTTGAACTGCTCTATCTCACCGGCCGCTCTTTGCCACATTCAATATTGATGATGATCCCAGAAGCATGGGAAAACCACGCGACTATGCCACAAGAGCGTAAAGATTTTTATGAGTTTCATTCATCAATGATGGAACCCTGGGATGGCCCAGCATGTGTGACATTTACTGACGGTAATCAAGTAGGGGCAGTTCTAGATCGTAATGGGCTACGTCCATCAAGGTTCTGGGTAACTAACGATGGTCTAGTCGTACTTGCCTCAGAAGTTGGCGTTCTTGACATTCCTCAAGAGAAAATAATCCGTAAAGGTCGTTTGCAACCTGGCCGTATGTTCTTAGTTGATATTGAAGAAGGTCGCATCATCGAAGATGATGAAATTAAGGATTCTCTTGCCAAGGCTGCGCCATATGGAAAGTGGCTTCATGATGGAATTGTGAAGTTATCTGATCTTCCTGCCCGTGAACATATTATTTACCCGCATTCATCTGTAATACGTCGCCAAAGAGCATTTGGCTATACCGAAGAAGAACTGCGCATAATTATTAC
>CAIUAO010000051.1 GCA_903897155.1 uncultured Actinomycetes bacterium
CAAAAGAATCTAGCAACTATTTATATAGAAGATCCGCGTTTTGCAGAATATTACGATGGTCGCGTGCGAGGACTTTCACATTATGTCCACGATGCCATCATGGCGCAGTAAAGCAAAAGGGACTTGGTGATTACCAAGTCCCGATTACTACCAATCCATCGTATTAAGTATTGTTCCATAGAAACAAGAAAATTACAGTAAGGCAAAAGGGGCTTGGTGATTACCCAAGTCCCGATCACTAACAAACAAGCGGATTGAAACTATGACATAAGTTCTTGGTTACTCGCAGTGACTAATGTATGAAGAGTCGCCCTATAAGCAGCATATGTTCCGACACTGGGGCGTTAAATCCAATCACATATCTGTTGGACTGGGCGAAGATTGTCGACCCATCACAAAGTTACTTTTAAGGATTAAGTTGAATCCGGTACTGAACTTTGCCGGATTCTGTGGCATAAGAGTCATACAGCTTGCGCGCTCTTTCGTTCGTCGCATCGGTGTTCCAATACAGGCGGCTTGACCCTGCATCTATGGCGATGTCGCGAACGGTGTCGATGAGTGCTCGACCTAATCCCCCACCACGAAATTCAGGGTCCACATACAAATCCTCAAGGTAACAATAATTGTCAGGTGCCCAGGAAGATGTCTGAAAGGAGTAGTGCGTGATTCCTTGCATTTGTCCATCAACTTCTACCGCAATTCCGTAAAGATTGTATGAATCATCGAGCAGTCGCTCCCACGTGAGTTGGTACTGTTCTGAGGGAATAGTCGCCTGATAAAACTCAATATACCCACGCCACAAATATTGCCAAGCACTCATGTCATCAGACTGAAACTTTCGTACCACGACCATGGATGTATTCTACACGCCCGCTTCGAATCATCCCTCGCCGTTAGGCGCCTTGCTATCTAAATACACGATTACTCGATACTTTGCACACGAACTGCACACAGTGCGCACAATCTGCGCACAAGAACTTGTTAAATCACTTTAGGTTTCACCAATAGTTAAACAAGGTTTAGCCATGCTTGCCGCATACATTTACGTGTGAAGCATGAAATATAAAGAAGAGTCGCCCTATAAGCCGGATCCTGTCCATCGCTTTCGCGAATGGATCACCATCCATCTAGTCACGCAATTGCTCACGTGATCAAGCAACCTACCTGATAACTCGAACGAGCAGTTCTCAAACGCTATCGTTTTGGTCTTGCTCCAAGTGGGGTTTGCCTTGCCATTGATGTCACCATCAACGCGGTGGTCTCTTACACCACCGTTTCACCCTTACCGTTTGCACGGCGGTCATTTTCTGTGGCACTTTCCCGCGGGTCGCCCCGGGTGGTTGTTAACCATCACTTTGCTCTGTGGAGTCCGGACTTTCCTCGGTATTTTCATAACGCAGTGATCCAGACGACTCTTCAGTAAGAGAAGAATACGCGAAATTTTTAGAGGTGGCTACGCTCGCTCAAGCCTCGAAGTGCGCGTAAACCATCAGACGGCCAAACAAGAACAGTCGTGATGCTGCACGGCAATATGTCCACGTGATACATCCCTTCAAGTGGAGCTCCGATTGCAAGGCAAGCTAGAGCCCTGATAACAATGTTATGTGTGACAACGCAGATTGTTTTGCCAGGATATTGAACAACTAAATCAGTAAGTCCTGCTTCAGCGCGAGAGGAAACCTCTACATATGACTCACCACCTGAGGGGCGATAGCTGGGCGAGGCAAGCCACGCATCCCATTCATCTGGATATTTCTCTTTTATTTCAGCGGGTGTGAAGCCATCCCAATTGCCAAAGTCGCACTCAACCCATTGATCATCAAAGGTGACATCAAGCTTTGTTGCATCACTGATTTCTTTTGCAGTCTGTGTTGTGCGCATGAGAGGTGAGGCAATAATCAGATCAGGTTTGCGAGCAGCGATCTCCTTGGCAACCGCCTTGGCTTGGCCTATTCCCTTTTCAGTCAGCTCTGGGTCTTCTGGTCCAATTCCTGAAAATCTACGAGATGGCGTCCACATCGTTTCGCCGTGGCGAACGAAATAAATTGTGGTGGGAACTTCACTTGAGACTATGCGCTCTGTTAGAAAATTTACTTGTGGTCTTGAAACACTTCCTGGCTCACCATCAAGTGCTTTATTTGCTAGCCGATCTGCATGGGAGTTCTCTTCACGCGGAATCCAATCAAAGGTGACTTTTGATAAATCATGAATACTTCGTGCTTGTTTGGCGAGCTCGCGCATATCAGGGTGCTTGATCTGCCAACGACCTGACATCTGTTCAACAACTAACTTTGAATCCATCTGCACGTTAATAGTTGCATCGGGATCAAGTTCATGTGCTTTTTCTAAACCAGCAATGAGCCCTCGATATTCAGCAACGTTATTAGATGCAATACCGATTGTGTCAAAGAGTTCTGCAAGGACTTTTCCATTTTCAGAGACAACCGCTCCGTATGCTGCAGGGCCTGGGTTGCCGCGAGATCCACCATCTGCTGTGACGTGAAATATGCGAGACATTTAGATCCTTACCAAGATTCGGCGGCATTCCTCACAACGAATTATCTCATCAGCAGGTAAAGATTTGATTCTTTCAATCTCAATGGCGTTGATGGATAAATGACAGCCTTCACATTTATTGCCAACTAGCAGCGCTGCTCCCACGCCATCGTTAGATGCGCGGACCTTCTCATAGAGCTCAATAAGACTCACTTCAATCTTTGGGGCAAGTTGAGCTCGCTCTGTTTGCCGAGTACCAATTTCACTTTGGATCTCTGTCGTTGCATTTTCAAGGCGGATATTGAGTTCTAGTTCAAGCTGCTTTAAACCAACTTGATCATTGAGAAGTTCATCCACGCGTGCTTTAACACCGTCGTGCTTGAGCATGACTTCAAGCTCGCCATCTTCAAGTTCTGACTTTCGCTTGGCCAGAGTGGCTAATTCGTGTTGAAGTTGCTCTAACTCTTTTGGGGATCCCGTGCCGGAAGAGAGTCTGGATTCATCCTTGGAAATCCGATCAGCTACTTGCTCGACATCTACTTCTACCCTACGAAGATCAATGGCAACATCGGCTAACTCTGTTTCAACAACAGCAAGTTCAACTGCCGTGTTCTCAAGGCGGGTGTGAATTGCTGTGATTTGCTCGTGTTCAGGCAGATTGGCTAGTTTTATTTTTAGGTGAGAGATCGCAGTATCAATGAGTTGCAACTCAATCAAGAGATTCTGGTGTTCAGGACTAGCCTTCACCAAAGTCTCCTTACTTCTATTAAATCTAAATCATGTAGTTGTTGTGGTGGGCAGTGAGGGTTTCGAACCCCCGACATCTTCGGTGTAAACGAAGCGCTCTACCGCTGAGCTAACCGCCCGGTATGTGAGTGCCCCACTCTACCTTGTGAGAGCGGGGAGTCACAAAATTGATTAAAGAGTAGCTATCGCTGCCTTGTAATCGGCGATATTACGCGCATCGCCTAGGCCGTTAACAACCTGCCAGCGCAAGATTCCGCTCTTATCAATAATAAATGTCCCGCGGGTTGCGCATCCACGCTCTTCATTAAAGACGCCATACGCCTTTGCTGCTGCGCCATGTGGCCAGAAATCTGCAAGTACGCCGAACTTATAACCTTCTTGTTCAGCAAATGCTTTCTGTGCATACATTGGGTCACATGAGATTGCCAGTAGCTCTGAATTATCATTTTCAAATGAAGCAAGATCATCACGGAGTGCGCATAGCTCTCCTGTGCAGATACCTGAGAAAGCAAATGGATAGAAGATGACGACAACGTTCTTTTTGCCCTTAAACGATGAGAGAGAAACGCTCTCTCCGTGTTGATTCATAAGGGTGAAATCTGGTGCAGCCTGACCAATGGTTAATGCCATCTTTTATTCTCCTATTTTTTATTGTTTGACTGTGCTTTGCGTGGCACTAGTTTAGTCGCTGTCCAATTTGGCGCAGCAAGAAATGAGACGGTCTGAGAAAGTCCAGCTGTTGGGGCTGCATCTTGAATATCACTTGGTTCAACGTGGCCATCTATTCCAACTTTTGGTGTCATAAGCCAGATTGGGCCACTCTCACTTAAGAATGTGAGGGCATCGACTAGATCATCGACTAGATCACCATCACCATCCCTCCACCACAAAACAACAGCATCAACGACTTCATTGGAATCACTTCCAAGAAATGCCTGTCCTGATTTTGCAATTATCTGATCACGCAGGGCAACGTCACAGTCTTCATCAAAGCCGACCTCAAGAATTAATTCACTAGAAGTAATTCCCATGCGCTCAACTGTTAGTGCAGGCCCCTGTGGGGAGTTCAAGCAAGTACCTCCTGGGATAGGTAGTGGCGGGGATCTCCCCGACGGGAGTAGTCCACTCCCCTTGAGGTGAGAAAGCAACTCCCAGAAGGTGAATAAACTCTTCCCATGAGCGAGAACTCCCAAAACCCTGCCCACTTCATCGATCAGCTAGTCGATACCGACCCTGCTGAAACAGCGGAGTGGAGAGAGTCCTTAGACGCAGTTCTTAAAGCAGCAGGTCCAGTTCGCGCACGGTATCTCATGTTGTCGATGTTAAACCGTGCACAAGAAAAAAATCTTGGAGTCTCTGCGCTTCGCGCAACTGATTACATCAACAGTATTCCTCCAGCACTTGAACCACAGTTCCCTGGAGATGAAGCAATGGAACGTCGTATTCGTGCATTCATTAGATGGAACGCAGCAATCATGGTGCACCGTGCTCAGCGTCCAGGCGTTGGAGTAGGTGGACACATCTCTACTTATGCATCTTCTGCATCTTTATACGAAGTCGGCTTTAACCATTTCTTCCGTGGACAAGATCATGCAGGTGGCGGAGATCAAATTTTCTTCCAAGGCCATGCAAGTCCCGGCGTATACGCGCGCGCATTTATGGAAGGTCGTCTGACTGAAAAGCAGATGGATGGATTCCGACAAGAACTTTCACATGATGGGGGCGTATTATCTTCTTATCCTCATCCTCGCTTAATGCCTGAGTTCTGGCAGTTCCCAACAGTTTCTATGGGTCTTGGTCCAATTAATGCAATTTATCAAGCACGCTTTAATCGTTACTTAAATGGTCGCGGCATCAAAGACACAAGTGATCAAAATG
>CAIUAO010000052.1 GCA_903897155.1 uncultured Actinomycetes bacterium
AGACCAAGTTGTTTCTGGGCTAGAACTCTGTCCCAGAGCTTAGGGTTATGCACATGGATGGAGTACGCCTCCGGGCCATTCACGCTAATTCCTGCTTGGGCAAGGAGTTTGATCGCGACTGATTGGCTGGACATATTCTAATTTTCGCACGAATGAAATGAAGCCACAAGGAGATAATTCAATTACTCTTCAACCATGATCAACGTTGATGGCCAATCCCTAGAAATCCTGCGCAAGCGCACGAGCGCTAAGTGGACTACTGCCCCTAGTGATGTGCTGCCGATGCCTGTTGCTGAGATGGATTTTGAGATTGATCCTGCGATCAAAGCACGCCTGCATGCTCTGGTTGATTCATCAGACACAGGATATGCAGGAAACAATTCTGAATTACGAATGAACCTCGCGGCATATGCCAAGGGCGCATGGAACTGGGAGCTAGATCCCGAGCAGGTCTACACATGCGGGGATGTTGGCGTTGGAATGGTTGAAGTAGGAAGAGCGGTAACAAAGCCAGGTGAGAAAGTAATGATCAATACACCTGTCTATTTAAATATGCGCAACTGGGCTAATCGATTAAATCTTGAAGTAGTAGATGCACAGATGATCAAAAATGGTATGCACTACACCTTGGATTTTGATGCAATCGAAGCAGGATATAAATCAGGAGTGAAAGCACATTTCCTCTGTAATCCTCATAATCCAACAGGAACTGTCTTTACTCAGCAAGAACTTAGCCGCCTTGCAGATCTTGCAAAACAATACGGTGTGATTGTTCTTAGCGATGAGATTCATGCCCCTATAACCTATGACAAGAGTGCTTTTCATCCCTTCCTCAATGTGAGTGAAAATGCTCGTGAGGTAGGAATCTGTGTCACTTCAGCAAGCAAAGCTTGGAACCTAGCCGGGCTTAAATGTGCTCAGATCATTACTCAACATGAAAAGATGAAAGCAATCGTGGAGGCAATGCCGATGGCAGTGCGCTTTGGTGCATCAAACTTTGGTGTGCACGCTGGCGCAGTTGCTTTCACCTGCACCGATTGGCTTGAGGGCGCCATGGCGACCCTCGATCGCAATCGTAAGTTCTTAGCAACAGAGTTAGCAGAAAAGCTTCCACAGGTGAACTACAGAGTCCCTGATTGTTCCTATCTCGCTTGGCTTGATGTCACCGCCCTTGATTTAGGTGAGGATCCTTCAAAGACCATTCTTGAACGTGGCAAATTACTTGTGAGCAATGGAATCTTATTTGGCCCTCAATCTCAAAACTTCGTGCGTCTAAACTTTGGCACAAGTGCGCAGATTATTTCGCAAGGCGTTGATCGACTAGCTCTTGCTGCAAAGAAGTAAATAGTGCTTGGCGGGATAAATAACGGCTTATTTGCTAAAAGCTTTGCGGGTTTTCTTATTGTTGCCCTATTGGCGCTCTTTCTTCGCTGGGCTTTTTCTCACGGTAACTCCATCATTGAAAGACCAAAGAGAGTGGGCAAGACAGAGGACTACGGACTATTACGTTCTGTGCACTCACCCAAAAATCACATAGAAGGAGAGATGCTGCGTCAGAAGCTACAAGCAGCAGGGGTGAAAGCAACTCTTACACAAACACTGAGCGGACCAGAGCTCATGGTTTTTAGCAAAGACCTCAAGATTGCCAAAGCGATCCTTCAATCTGATTAAGTTCACTTCTTCAAGTTTTTAATTTTTTATACGTACAAATAGGACATTTGAGTGCTATCACCCTGAAGTCGCCCTGTTCATCTAGTGATTTAAGCCATATCTCGGAGTATCTTCCATCCACCAGATGGCTGGGCGACAAGGCAAAGCCACGGTGAAGGAATGGAAAGGTTCACATAGATGAATAAAGCAAATCCAATTCCCCTTGGCTTACTTGGTTATGGCATGTCAACTGTTCTTCTCAGTTTTGCAAACATTGGCACGTATCCACTTGGCGGTATGGTCTTCACAATGGCAATCTTCTTTGGCGGAATCGCCCAGATCATTGTGAGCATCATGCTCTATTCAAAGGGCGATTCATTTGGAACCACAGCATTTGGTGGTTACGGATGTCTCTGGCTCAGCTTTGCTTTCATGAATATCGGCGGAGCTCACGGATGGTGGTCAGTATCTGGTAAAGATGTCGGCTACTACCTACTTCTCTGGGCCGTCTTCACAGTAGGCCTTGCTTGGGCATCAACAGTTGCTCCAAGTGTTCTCACAATTATCTTGCTACTGACAATCGTCCTTCTTGGTTCCCTAGGAATTGGCGCCATCAATGGCAACGCTTCACTTTCAAAGTTTGGTGGTTACGAGGGAATCCTTACAGGCGCCCTTGCTGTCTATCTAGCTTTTGCCTTCCTCATCAACGAAATGCACGGAAATAGCAAGCTACCTATAGGAAAACCGTTTCGCTCATAGGTAACTGATAAATTTGCCCCACCCTTTCTGGCTAGTTAAGGTGGGGCAAATTTCATCAACCCAGACCCGAGAAATGGATAAAAATGAACGTTATTGAATTTACGCCAACCGCCGATCAACTGAACTACACCTTTGGTGGGGCCGGACCTGTCATGAAGATTAAGCCTGGAACTGCGCTTAAGCTCTGGACAGAAGATGCATTCAATAACACGATTAATAAAGTTACAGATCTATCAAGTGAAAAAGTTGACCTTCGTTATGTCAATCCACAAACAGGACCTTTCTATGTTGAAGGCGCAGAGCCAGGAGACGCACTAGCAATTCATATCGTTGATATGAAGCCTGCGCGCGGCCATGGCGCTTCAAGCACCATTCCTTTCTTTGGTGGGCTTACCTCAACTGATAGAACAGCGATGCTTCAAGACGCTCTGCCTGACACCACATGGATTTATGAAGTAAATACAGAGAAAAACACAGTTGGTTTTCAATCACGCTTCGGCAAATTTAATGTTGAGCTTCCTATCGAGTGCATGTTTGGAACAATCGGTGTCGCGCCAGCTGGCGGAGAAGTCAGATCAGCTTTAGTTCCAGAACGCTTTGGCGGCAATATGGACTCTCCTGAAGTGAGAAAAGGCTCCACGGTGTATTTAGGCGTGAATGTTGAAGGCGCACTGTTCTCTGTTGGAGATGGTCACTACCGTCAAGGTGAAGGTGAAGCATGTGGCACAGCAGTTGAAGGGGCAATGAATTCAATTATTATAGTTGACCTGATTAAGGGAGCTGCTCCTGCATGGCCCCGCATTGAAAATGATGAATTTTATATGGCAGTTGGATCATCTCGTCCTATGGAAGATTCTTGGAGAATTGGTCAGATTGAATTAATCAGATGGTTCCAAGATCTCTATGACTTACATCAGATGGATTCCTACCAACTTCTCTCACAGATTACTAAGACACCTATCGCAAACGTTGTGGATGCTAACTACAGCGTTGTTGTTAAAGCAGCAAAAGAATTGCTACCCAATGTCAGTGCATTTAAGGGTATGCATGAAAGCCTCAAGGAACGTTCCAAAGGGCTCGCACTCTAAGAAGACCACACTAGGAGAGGATCGACATGGATCTAAAGATGAAGGGCATGAGCGCCATCGTTACCGGTGGTACTAAAGGCATTGGACGCGCGATTGTTGAGTCATTAGCCGCAGAGGGCGTTAACGTTTCTTTCTGCGCTAGAAATGCTGATGAAGTTAAAAAGACTGAAGCAGACCTCGCTAAGAGTGGAGCAAAGGTTTCAGGAACAGTTGTTGATGTTGGAAATCAAGCCCAGCTAGAAAAGTGGGTCAATGACTCTGCTAAATCACTTGGCGGTCTAGATATCGTGGTCTGTAACGTCAGCGCACTTGCAATCCCTGAAAGTGAAGAGAATTGGCAGGCATCTTTGAATGTAGATGTCATGCATACTGTTCGCACATGCCGGACAGCAATTCCTTACCTAGAGAAGAGCAAGAACGCTTCGATTGTTAATATCTCTAGTGTTTCTGGCCGTGAAGCAGATTTTGCTGGCGGTCCTTATGGAACAGCAAAGTCAGCGATCATCGCTTACACCGCTCATCTTGCCTTCTCACTTGCTGAGAAGAAGATCCGCGCAAACACCGTCTCACCTGGAAATACTTATTTCCCAGGCGGAGTTTGGGAGAACATTGAAAATGGAAACCCAGACTTGTTTAAGTTTGCTATGGGTCTAAACCCAACAGGTCGCATGGGAACACCACAAGAACAAGCATTTGCAGTAACAATGCTTGCTAGCCCACTTGCTTCCCGTATCTCAGGAACAAACTTGGTAGTAGATGGAGCCCTCACAAGAGGAATTCAATTCTAGAAAAATAAAACCCAAGGGCTCCTAGGAGTCCTTGGGTTTTTTCACGCCTATTTACTTCAAGAAAGTAACGTGCCTTGGCTCAAGTTCATCTAGTGAATTAACTCCCAAGAGTTTCATCGTGCGAACCATCTGAGTACGAAGGATCTCAAGTGTGCGCTCAACGCCTTCTTGACCACCAGCCATCAAGCCATAGAGATAAGCACGGCCGATATATGTGAACTGCGCGCCCAGTGCGATTGCAGCGATGATGTCCGCTCCATGCATGATTCCTGTATCCATATGGATCTCTAGGTCAGTTTTAAATTCACGCTTAACCTCTGTTAACAAGTGAAGAGGAATAGGTGCGCGATCTAATTGGCGACCGCCATGGTTAGAAAGAAATATTGCGTCCACGCCGTAATCGGCGCATCGTTTAGCATCTTCAAGGGTCTGTATTCCTTTAACGGTGAGTTTTCCATCCCATTGCTTTCGAATCCATACTAAATCTTCAAATGTCATTGTTGGGTCAAACATAGAATCTAAAAGTTCTGCAACTGTTCCATCCCAGTTAGACATGGATGCAAATTCCAAGCCAGGGGTAGTAAGAAAGTTCCATACCCACTCAGGACGAGGAAGAGCGTTCACTACTGTTTTAAAGGTGAGCTTTGGGGGAACGGTCATACCGTTTCTGTTATCGCGAAGACGCGCACCTGCTGCAGGGGCGTCAACGGTCAACAACAAGTTCTTTACTCCTGCTTTTTTAGCGCGTTCAACGAGTGCCATACTTCCTTCACGGTCTTTCCACATATATAACTGAAACCAATTTGTTCCATGTGGCGCAGCGCTCATCACATCTTCAATAGATGTTGTTCCAAGTGTTGAAAGAGAGAAGGGAATACCAAACTTCTCTGCAGCCCTTGCTGCTGCGCGCTCACCCTCTGAGTGCATCATGCGGGTGAAACCCGTAGGAGCAATTCCCACAGGCATCTTAAAAGTTTGTCCAAGAGTTGTTCGTGTTAAATCAGCTGTTGAAACGTCCTGCAGAATATTTGGGTGAAAAGTAATGTCTAAAAATGCTTGGCGCGCTCTTGCAAGGCTAATCTCAGCATCTGCTGCGCCATCTGTGTAATCAAAAGGTCCTTGTGGCGTGCGCTTCTTAGCAATATCTCGTAAATCCCAGATCGTTAAAGCTTTTTGCAGACGAGCTTGGCGCCGATGAATACTGGGCAGAGAAAACTTCAAGAGTGATGAAAGTTCGCCAAGATGCGGGAATTGTCTTTTAAAGTTATTTCCCACAAAGACTCCCTTCCTCGTTTACTGCTGATAGATGAATATACGCGAAATTAGAGATGGGCGGCAGACTCTAAGAGCGCCATCGCTGCGTTATGACCTGGAATACCACTCACACCGCCTCCACGGATGGCACCTGCGCCACAAATAAAGATATTGGGATGAGTTGTCTCAACGCCCCAAGATGCTGGTGTTCCATCTTCTCTAAAGGGAAACGACAAATCTTTATGGAAGATATTGCCCCTCGGCAACGATATTGACTCTTCTAAATCAAGAGGAGATTTCACTTCAATACATAAAGTGCCATCTGAGTTCTTTGCCAAGCACTCTTCAATGGGATCTAGAAGATATCTGTTGAGTTGGCGAAGAAGTCTTGCAGTAATTTCTTTCTTTGTTCCTTCGTTATCTTTATCAAAGAGCGCTGCAGGAGTGTGAATACCAAAGAGCGTGAGCGTCTGATAGCCAGAGGCAACGAGTTCAGGTGAAAGTATTGATGTGTCCGTGAGCGTATGGCAATACATCTCGGCGGGAATAACATCAGGGACTATCCCTGCTGCGCTTTGTGCGTATGCCTTCTGCAGATCGCTATAACGCTCATCAAAGTGAAATGTTCCTGCAAACCCTTGCCGTGGATCTACTCCGCTTTTAAGTCTAGGAAGTTTGCGAAGAAGCATATTGATCTTTACTTGGCTTCCTTCCAATGATTTTGGTGCGGGTGTTCCCATCAACTTTGCAAGAACTTGCGGAGCGCAGTTTGCAAGGATGTATTCACCTGTGTAACTGCGCCCATCAGAACATGTCACAACTCGCTCAGATGAGATCTCTGTGACCTCGGCAGAGGTTTTAAAGGTGACACCTAGTGATGTTGCCTTATTGGTGAGCTCTTTTACTAAATGACCCATGCCGCCTTTGGGTACGCGCCACTCACCAGTGCTATTTCCTACCAAGTGATACAAGAAGCAACGATTAGCAGCAAAGTCATGCGCGTTAGCAAATGTTCCAATAAGGCCGTCAGTGAGCACAACGCCGCGCACAAGATCATTCTTAAATCGCTCTTCAATGACTTCACCTATGGGTTTTTCAATAAGTGCATCCCAAATCGGATGGCTCACCGCAGCGCGCAGCTCGCTGCGCGTTGGCAGAGGCCCCAGCATTGTTGGCGCTACTACTTGGGCAAAGTGCAGAACTTCGTTATAGAAAGTTTTCCATGAGGAGAATTCGGAATCTGAGCCTGTGAGAGCAGAAAAGCTCTCCTGGGTCTGTGAATTCCAATCACTTGAAACAAATAGCCCACCATCAACTTCAGGGGTATAGGAAGCAACATCTCGTCCAAGTGTTTCAAAGGAAAGCCCTAGATCATCAATGATCTTTTGAGGCAGTAGCGATACTAGATAGGAGTAACGCGAAAGTCTTGCCTGGAACTCAGGAAATACTTGTTGGGAGACTGTTGCACCGCCCAGAGATTCTTCTTTCTCAAGAATAACAACGCTCTTACCTGCCTTAGCTAAATAACAAGCAGCGACGAGGCCATTATGCCCACCACCGATAATTACGACGTCATATGAGGCGCTCATAGCCTAAGTATTGCCTCCAGAGAGATAAAGCAAAAGGACCCAAGAAATAAATCTTGGGTCCTTTTGTAGAACATCCCACTGACTACGGGGAGTTTGACTCTACTCCCTTTAAAGTTAATTTCCACTGAGAAAAGAGAAGAGGCCCGGAAAATAAATCCCGGACCTCTTCTAGAACATCCCCACTGACTAAGGACTTCGACTCTACTCCTTTTACAAAGAATCGCTAGTAGAAAAGAGAAGAGGCCCGGGAAATAAATCCCGGACCTCTTGTAGAACATCCCACTGACTACGGGGAGTTTGACTCTACTCCACAAGTAATAGTTATTCACACTCACAACATCGAAAAGTTTTTCACACTTCCACTTCC
>CAIUAO010000053.1 GCA_903897155.1 uncultured Actinomycetes bacterium
AAGCAGCGCCCATGCCACAAGACCAACTAAAAGCCCCATGCCAAAGAGCAGTTCGCTGCTCTTGCGTTTGTTAGCGCTCTGTATCTGCCTGAAATCCATATTTAGAACTTTACCTGTGGCGCCTTACGATCTTGAGGATCATCAATTTCATAGAAAGGACGCTCTTTCACTTTTGCTGCGTTAACAAACATGTTCGTTGGAAATGTTTTGATAGCAGTATTTAGCCCACGCACATTGTCGTTATAGAACTGGCGCGCAAAGGAAACTTTATTCTCAGTTGATGAAAGTTCTTCTTGAAGAGCTAGAAAGTTAGATGACGCCTTTAAGTCTGGGTAATTTTCTGTAACAGCAAGGAGTCCGCGCAGTGCTTTGCTCATCTCACCATCTGCTGCGGCAACATCTGCAACAGAAGTTGCACTCGTTGACTTCGCTCGAGCATCCACTATTGCCTGCAATGTGTTGCTCTCATGGGATGCATAGCCTTTAACAGTTTCAACCAAATTAGGAATTAAATCTGCACGGCGCTTGAGCTGAACTTCAATCTGAGCCCAGGCCTCATCAACTGATACATTCAAACGAATAAGTTTGTTCCGTGGAACGATGCCAATAAATGCAAGTACCGCGATTGCGATGACGCCTGTAATAATTGAATTCATCTATATTTGCTCCGTTACTAGTAACGCAAAGTGACTGGATGTAATTCTATTGCGTTTTTGATTTATGGAAGTTGAGCCAAGACTTACTTGGGGTTGGCCCACGCTGGCCTTGGTACCTGGAACCATAGAGCGCGGAACCGTAAGGATGCTCAGCAGGAGATGAGAGTTTGATGAGACAAAGCTGTCCGATCTTCATTCCTGGGAACAACTTAACTGGAAGGTTGGCAACGTTAGAAAGCTCCAAGGTTATGTGCCCAGAAAAACCAGGATCAATAAAACCTGCAGTTGAGTGAGTTAATAGACCAAGGCGACCTAGAGATGACTTGCCCTCTAGACGACCAGCGATGTCATCGGGAAGTGTGATCACTTCAAAAGTGCTCGCAAGTACAAACTCCCCTGGGTGGAGAATAAAAAATTCATCATCATTTACTGCTACTTCACGAGTGAGATCTGATTGTTCAATGGATGGATCAATCACAGAATATTTATGGTTTTCAAATACACGAAAGAATCTATCCAGGCGAACGTCCACACTGGAAGGTTGGATCATCGCATCAGTAAATGGTTCAACCTTTACCCGGCCTGCTTTAACTTCAAGGGCAATATCGCGGTCACTGAGTAGCACGGTCAAAACCCTATCAGTCCAACCTCAGGGTAGGTTTCATGTCGTGAACCGTCGTGGTGCTTATCTACTCCTGATTCTCGGAGCCCTCTGCTTTGCATTCAACGGGATCGTCAGCAAATGGGTTATGGAGGCGGGCCTAACTCCTTGGAGATTAACCCAAGTTCGCTCAACCGGTGGCTTCATCGCGATGCTCTGTTGGTTACTTGCCCGTGGCCGAATTTCTGAACTAAAAACAAATGCACGCGAAATTAAAATGCTTATTCCTTTTGGGCTTTTTGGAATTGCTTCAGTCCAAACATTCTATTTTCTCTCTATTCTCAAACTTCATGTTTCAATCGCGCTCATCATCGAATTTACTGCCCCTATCTGGATCGCACTTTATTTACGTTTTATTCGCAAAGAAAAAGTGTCAAACACGGTCTGGGTCGGACTTGCCTTTGCATTTGTAGGTTTAATTCTTGTCGCCCAAGTCTGGCAAGGTCTAACCCTTAACGGGGTTGGCGTTATCGCCGCTTTTGTTGATGCCTTCTCCCTAGCTATCTACTTTTTATTAGCAAGAGCTATCGGACATAATAGAACTGGTGACACGTTAACCACCTGGGGTTTTGCTGTTACCACCCTTCTCTATTTAATTATTCAACCAGTGTGGAATTTTCCTTGGCACATTTTTACCCAGAGCATCAATCTCAACGGACACTTCTCCGGGCATCACTTGCCAGGATGGGTTTTAATCTTGTGGGTATGCATTATGGGAACACTTGTTCCTTACCTATCGGTAATAATTGGAATCACTCGCTTGTCTGCAACTACTGCAAGTGTGGTCGGCATGTTAGAGCCAGTACTCGCCGGTATTTTTGGATGGGTACTTCTTCGTGAAACATTTACTACTATTCAACTAATAGGCGCAGCTATCGTCTTAGTAGGCATATATATTGCCAACGAGCGGATTCCTGAAGGAGGCGGTAATGGATAAGTTTGATGATTTATTAGCAGCCAATAAAGAGTTTGCTACAAAGTTCACCTCTGAAAATCTCACAGGTACAGCTGTTAAAGGTTTAGCAATCGTTACGTGCATGGACTCACGCATTGACCCTCTACGTATTGTGGGCATGAGCGCAGGAGATGCCAAGATTCTTCGTAACGCTGGAGCCAGAGTGACCGATGACGTACTGCGCACACTTGTCCTTGCAACGCACTTACTCGGGGTTAATCGAGTTCTTGTTATGCCACATACTGATTGCAGAATGGCAAGTACTGATGAGGCAGGAATTCACGCAGCTATCGAAAAGAAATCTGGTGTTGATACACGTAGTTTAGATTTTCAAACTACTGCCGACCAGCAGAGCGCTTTGATTAAAGATATTACAAAGATTGAAAGTTACCCTCTGCTTGCCCATGAAGTAAAAGTAATGGGAGCAATTTATGATGTTAAAAGTGGAACGCTGACACCGATTAATTAGTTGTCTTTAACAAAACTCTCAGCTGTATTAGTAAATGCTGGAGCCATATCTGTAAAGCGAGCAAAGTGAAGTTGAGCCGCTACAGTAATTGTTCTTGTCTGACCATTACGGTGCTTGGCAACAATCAGATCTGCTTCACCTGAACGACTTTGGCTGTCATACATTTCATCACGGTGCAGAAGAATTACTACGTCGGCATCTTGTTCAATCGAACCTGATTCACGAAGATCAGAGAGCATTGGCTTCTTATCTGAGCGTTGTTCGGGAGAACGGTTGAGCTGTGAGATAGCGATGATCGGAACATTGAGTTCTTTTGCAAGCAACTTCAGATTACGGGAGAACTCTGAAACTTCTTGCTGACGATTCTCAACTTTTTTACCCGAAGTCATGAGCTGTAAGTAGTCGATCACAATCAATTTGAGATTATGACGCTGCTTGAGGCGGCGTGCTTTCGCGCGGATCTCCATGAGTGAAAGGTTTGCTGAATCATCAATAAACAAAGGTGCTTCTGAAATTTCACCCATACGTTTTGCTAGGCGGGCCCACTCTTCATCTGAAAGTGAACCTGAGCGAATGTTATTAAGCCCAACACGAGCTTCTGCTGAGAGCATACGCATCGTAATTTCTGATCGGCTCATTTCAAGTGAGAAGATCACAGATGTATCACCATTTTTAATGGATGCATGTCGCGCAATATCCAAACCAAGTGTTGACTTACCAACACCAGGACGGGCGGCAAGGACAACCATGTTTCCTGCGTGGAAACCATTTGTCAGTGCATCAAGATCTTTAAACCCTGTCATCACTCCTTCTTTTGTAACACCAGATGAAATTGCTTCAATCTCATCGAGTGCTGCAGGAAGAAGTTCACTGAGTTGAATGTAATCCTCAGACATGCGGCTTTCAGTTACTTGGTAAACCTCTGCTTGCGCTGAATCCACTGCGTCATCAACATCGCCTTCTTCGGAATAACCTAATTGAACAATCTTTGTTCCTGCTTCAACTAAGCGGCGAAGAATTGCGCGATCACGAACAATGCGTGCGTAGTAGCCAGCATTAGCTGCTGTTGGCACAGATGAAATCAATGTGTGGAGATACGGCGCGCCACCTGCTCGCGCAATATCACCACGCTTTGTTAATTCGGCAACGACGGTCACTGGATCGGCAGGATCCCCGCGGCCATATAAATCTAAAATTGCGTCATAAATTAATTCGTGTGCAGGGCGATAAAAATCTCGCTCTTTAATAATTTCAACTACATCTGCAATTGCATCTTTACTCAGCAGCATTCCGCCAAGTACAGATTGTTCTGCAACTAAATCTTGCGGTGGCGTGCGCTCGAACTCAACAGCGCGAGCGCTGTTATTGCCTCTATTAGGCAGTTCTGCGATGCTCATAGGTGAATCTTGGGGGTGAGCACTGACATTGCCTATTTATGACCCTCTCTTGTGTGTATGAGCGTGGGGATAACCTGTAGATCCGTGTGGGTAAGGTGGGGATAACAGGTTGATAACCGTGAGTGCCAAGTCTTAACTGAGCGTGTAAATAACCTTTTGCCTGTGTATAAAAGAATTTTATTTCATCTCATACAGTGAGAAAACGAGCGGGATGAGATAGAAATCTGGCCAGGAAGTTCATGTGAACCCCTGGCCAGTTACTTAATCCAATGTGCTGAGTTACTTACCTGCAACCACCTGAACATTAAGAGTTGCAACAACTTGCGCATGCAAGCCTGCCTTCACGCTATATGTACCAAGCTTCTTCATTGCAGGAGCTTTTAAGCGATGACGATCGATATCAACACCGGTTGTCTGCTTAATTGCTTGAACTAGATCTTTGTCTGTGACAGAACCAAAGAGTGAGCCAGTAGCTCCCACCTTTGCGTTAACAGTGATCGGTGACTTTTCAAGGCTTGCCTTGATCTCACGAGCATGGTCAAGATCGCGGATCTCACGAGCACTACGTGCGCGGCGAATTCCTTCGATCTGCTTCTCTCCGCCTTCTGACCAAGCAATTGCTTGACCACCAGGAAGTAGGAAATTACGTGCATAACCATCTTTTACGTTCACAACATCGCCAGGTTGTCCTAGGCCATTCACTGAGTGGGTAAGAATAAGTTTCATAGTTATATCTCCCCTTATCTAGCAGTTGAGGTGTAAGGCAAAAGCGCCATTTCGCGGGAATTCTTAACCGCAGCGGCAATTGCGCGTTGATGTTGGGTGCATGCACCAGTTACTCGGCGAGCGCGGATCTTGCCGCGATCTGAGATGAACTTACGAAGAGTTGCGATGTCCTTGTAATCGATGTACTCGATCTTCTGTTGGCAGAATGAACATGGCTTCTTCTTAAACTTCTTGAGGGCCGCAGCCGACATCTTTGGCGCGGTCTTCTTTGGCTTTAAGGTCTTATTACTTCTTGCTCCCACTGTGGTGCTCCTTGTTTAGGTGCCCTGTTATTACTAACAGGAATGGTTGGATAGTTGGATTTATTTAGAATGGAGGTTGATCATCTGATGCTCCTGTTGCCCAGCCGCCACCGACAGGTGCTGCTGACCAAGGATCTTCAGTTGATGCAGTTTCAGAAGGTGTACTAAAGCCTCCGCCTGATGTGCCACTCTTTGTTGTCTTAGTGACCTTTGCTGTGGCGTTACGAAGTGATGGACCTACTTCGTCAACTTCCACCTCAAATACGGTGCGCTTTTCGCCTTCTTTAGTTTCATAAGAGCGTTGCTTCAAACGACCAGAGACAATAACGCGCATTCCGCGTGTTAGAGATTCTGCAACGTTCTCAGCAGCTTGACGCCAGATTTGGCAATTAAGAAAGAGGCTATCGCCATCTTTCCATTCGTTCGTTGCCTTATCGAGATAACGTGGTGTTGACGCAACGGTGAACTTTGCAACTGCAGCACCAGATGGTGTGAATCGAAGTTCAGGATCGCTCGTCAAGTTACCGATCATTGTGATGTTTGTATCTCCAGCTGCCATTTTTATTCTCTCTTATTACTCTTATTAGTTAAGCGTTCAGTTGATCTGGACGTACGACTTTTGTGCGAAGCACTGCTTCGTTCAAATTAAGTTGGCGATCAAGTTCTTTGATCGCATCTGGACCACAGTGCAGATCTGCAACAGCGTAAATACCTTCTGCTTTTTTATTGATTTCGAAGGTCATGCGGCGACGGCCCCAAATATCGAGCTTGTCTACTTTGCCACCACTGTCTTTGATGATCTTGAGATATGTCTCAAGACTTGGTGCGACTGTGCGTTCTTCTAGGTCAGGATCGAGTATGACCATGATTTCATAATGACGCATGCGTTAACCCCACCTCCTCTGGACTAAAACGGTCACGGCATTTCCGCGACAGGAGGGTTACTGCTCCTTAGCGAATGCCGCAAACGGTGTTCGTGGCTCATTAAGGAAGGCTAAGGGTAACTCTTAGGGCGCAGATAGTGAAAATCGCTGCTCCTGTGCAGGAGCTTCCCGTGTGGACGGAGCTATTTTGAGCACAAAATAGATCAAAGCAGCGATTCGCAGCACGCTCATCACTGCGTAACCACCGGCGGGTAAACCAAAGCGAGCGCCGGAATATGTGGCTAGATATTCCCAGACCCCGAAGTGATACATGATTTCAGCGCCCTGCCATACCCAAAATGCACTTCTATCCTTCTTCTGCAGAGTAATAACTGCAAGTGGAGTCAGCCACAAAATATATTGCGGTGAATAAACCTTAGATGCAAGGGTAAAGACCGCCACTTCAATAAACGCAATCTGAGCAAGGCTTGGTACATACTCTTTTTTGAGAAGATACATGCCAAATCCTGAACTACCAATGAGAAATAAAAGAAGAGAAACTAGATTTATTGCTGGAATAGAAATTCCAAGAAGTTGAAGTGAGTAATACGTAGAACCAAAATCTGCTCCTCTATTTCCATTGAGTTTAAAAAATCTCCACCATCCTGCGGGGGTGGAAAGCGCGAATGGAAGATTAATGAGAACCCATAATCCAAGTGAGAAAGCTATGTATCTAACAGTTGATTTAATTTCAGATCTTTTCCACAAAATAGTTGCGATAGGAATAAGCAATACAATCGGGAAAAACTTAGTTGCAATTGAAATTCCAAGGGCGATTGCGCTGAAGTCATATTTCTTCCGATCAAACCAATAAATGGCGCAAAGCGCCGTAATAACCGCCCACATATCCCAATTAATATATAAAGAGGCGATCACTGCTGGGGCGATAATAAACAAATACCAGCTTGCTGGATTCATATGCCACACCAGTAAAGCACTACCAATAAAGAGAAGTAGCAGCAAGAAAATATTAATAAGAAAGTAGATATGGAAGTTCTGTGAGCTCTGGGGTGTGATTAAAGAAGTGGCCCACATAATTACACCAGTAAGTGGTGGATACTCCACAGAATTTGTTGCACTGGAAAATGGCCATGTGTGGTTAATTAAATCTCGAGCCCCGAATAAAGCTGGGATATCGCTGTAACAAGCATGTGTATACACATCAGGCACTGACCACTGCTTGTTATAGCAATGATCAAATTTAATAAAAGAGAGAAGCCCTGCACATAAAGCAAAAAGTATGACTACGCCGACTGCGTGCTTACTCTTCATGCTCTACTTCTTTTTAGCAGGTGACTTTGCAGGTGTGGGATGAGGGATTGGTGTTGGTGACTGAGCTAAAGATGGATCCAACGTTGGGACAGCATTTTGCATTGGCACTGGGTCAGTTCCACCAATATTTGCAGCAGGTGGGAAGGCAAGAATAGGTTCTCCCTTTAAAGCATTCTTCATATAAAGACTCCATATTCTTGCTGGGAAAGAGCCTCCCGTCACAGCGTTGAGTCCACCGATTCCATTCAATGTTTGCGTTGCATTATCCCTAAAGAGTGCGACTGTTGTGGCAAGTTGTGGCGTGTAGCCGTTAAACCAAGCTGAAGCATTATCTGTAGTTGTTCCAGTCTTGCCAGCACTTGGTCGATTAAAATCAGAGAGCGCTGCAGATGCGGTTCCTATTCTTGTCACACCTTGCAAAGCCGTCGTTAGATCTGCCATCACATTTGGATCAAAAACCTTTTGAGCTTGGACCTGTGACTGATAGAGGATGCCCTGATTGTTGCCTAGAACTTCTGAAATGATGTAAGGCTTTGCGTAAATTCCTTGTGCTGCAAAAGTCGCATACGATGATGCAAGATCAATTACATGTGGGCTTGCAACACCCAGGGCCACAGAAGGACCTGCAACCATTGCAACGGATTGTGGGATTCCCGCTTGGTGGGCAACATCAATAACATTTTGTGGCCCTACTTTTATTGTTAGCGGGACGAAGACTGTATTTACGGAATGCGCAGTTGCGTTGAGCAAACTTACATTTGGAAATTGCTCGGCCCCATAATTAAAAACTGAATATGGTGTTTGCGAACCTGGATCAAAGAAGACTTGAGGAGAAGTTCCATCCCATACTGATTGCAAGGAAATTCCTTGCTGAAGGGCTGCAATAAGCGCAAAAGGCTTAAAAGATGAGCCCGCTTCGGCGATCGCTTGAGTAGCGTTATTAAGTTGGCTCTTTAAGTAGTCCTGTCCGCCATACATAGCAACAACTTCCCCAGTGCCAGGCCTAATAGAAACGAGGGCAACTCGAAGGTTCCCTTGTTTATCGACTGGAGTTCGTTTTGCAACCGCGTCAACAGCTGCCTCTTGTGCTTGTTTTTCAAGAGTTGTTTTTACGACTAAACCACCTTGCTGCAGTTGCTCTTGCGTAAAGCCAAGAGTTTGTAATTGGTTTTCAACCCAGGAAATTACATATCCTTTGGGGCCAGCTAATGAACCAGATGCAACACGTGGCTGAATATCTGGAAATACTTGTCGAGCTGCTTGCTGCTTTGTAATCCAATTCTCTTTTACCATTCCATCTAATACATATTGCCAACGAGCTTTAAGGCGCGCAAGGTATTGAGGTCCATTCGCTGGGTCGAAATAGCCAGGCGCGTTAAGTACGCTCGCTAAAACTGCATCTTGAGCTATGGATAACTGATCGACGTGTCGATTAAAGAAAACATCTGATGCAGTTTGTACGCCATATGAACCGCGACCAAAATAAATTGTGTTGAGATAGTCTTCAAAAATTTGATCTTTGGATTGCTGCTGTTCAAGTTTTACGGCAATTACTATCTCTTTGATCTTCCGCTGAATACTTCTTTGTGGTGTTAAAAAAGCAGTCTTTGCATATTGCTGAGTAATAGTTGATCCGCCTTGTAATGAACCTCCAAGAAGGTCGTGATACAAAGCCCGCAAAATTCCTGTGGGACTAAATGCATGCTCACTATAAAAGTTTTTATCCTCAGCAGCCAAAATTGCATGACGTAAATTCAGTGGAACACTTGCAAGAGCAACACTCACCCTATCTTCTGCGCCGATACGACCAATTGGAGTGCCATCTGCATACTCGATAACTGTTGCTTGGCTATTTACATATGCATTTGGGTCGGGAATATGAACGGTGAAATATGCATAAACAAAAAGGAGTGAGAAGAGAACAAAACCGCCACCGATTGTGAAGATGGTGCCCCTGATAAACCAGGTACGAAGGTTCTCTCTATCAATCACGGTGCAAGGCTATCGTTTTGCGTAGTCCTCATCTTCAAGAGTGCGTACCTTTCGTGGCGGTTTACGGTACTTCCCGTCACCCAACTTAAATGAATGTATGAGGTGGTGCCATCCACAGCCTTGGCACACTTCCACGACATAGACGCGAAATTCACCAAATTCATTCTGCATTTCATCTAACTCACCGGATGTCTTAATGCGACCTGAGTATTGGCCGAGTTGATCTCCGAATGCATAACGCAATTCCACCATCTCTTGTTTACGACAAACAGGGCACAAACGTTCGACTCTCTCGCCGTGGTACTTCGCCGCACTTTTTAAATACGGATCGGCATCGCATGCATCAAGGGCTGAACTTGAACCTTTAAAAAGTGAGACCAAGGTTGCTCGGCGCTTAAGTGAATAATCCACTGCATCACGGCGACTCCACATAAGTAATAAGAATAAACCTTTCTTCTTAACTACGCTTACCTTATGCAGAAGCTGCCCACATATAAGAGGTTGAGCAGCTGGCCATTTCACTCCGGTGGCAAGTTGCCGGCTCTGCTCTCGATTAGATGGACTGGGCAAATTGGCGATGGGATATTCCAATCTGCACTCGCATCCTTTGTGCTCTTTTCTCCTGAACGCCAGCCAAATGCGATTGCCGCGGCTCTTGCATTCGCAGTTGTCTTACTTCCTTACTCAGTTGTTGGTCCATATGCCGGAGTTTTCTTAGACCGCTTCTCACGAAAGAAAATTGTTCAAATTGCAAACATTATTCGCGCAGTAGATCTGCTCGCCATCGTATTGCTGATTAAGGCAAGCCACACTGGTATCTCACTCACGCTATTAGTTCTTATCGCATTTGGAATCAACAGGTTAATTCTTGCCGGACTTTCCGCAGGATTACCACTTGTAGTTTCAAAAGATGATTTGATTTCTGCAAACGCAATGGCAGTAACTGGCGGAAGTATTAGCGTTGTTATTGGTGGCGGGATTGGAATTGGATTAAAGAAAATATTCGATCACAGTACCCAAAGTGATGTCTCAGATTCTCGTGTTCTTTTCTTTGCTATCGCGTGCTATTTACTCGCATCTTTTGCAACAACAAGATTTTCAAATAAACAAATTGGTCCAACAGTGCATGAAATAACAAAGGAGATTCAAGGGTGGAGAGAGCTGCAACATGGTTTTCTCATCTTAAAAAGACATCCTGATGCTCTGCGCGGTATTGGCGCTACTTCGGTTCAACGCGGTGGGCTCACGGCACTTATGCTGGCTGGTCTTTTACTTGAGAGAAATACATTTAATTCATCAAATGATCCAAGCGCTGGTCTTTCCGCCTTTGCCTTTGCATTAACTGTTGCTGGTGTTGGAATTGGTATCGGCTCGATCATGACGCCATTTTTTATTGGTTACTTTGGAAGACACCGTTGGATTCGCCTCATGATGTCAGCCCCTATTCCAATACTCATCCTCTTTGCTTTCTACCAAAAAGAGTGGGTGCTAATTACAGCAGCATTCTTTGTAGGAATGTGTGGACAAGCAGTTAAGGTAACAAATGATGCACTCGTGCAATCACAAATTGCCGATGAATACCGGGGCCGGGTATTTGCATTTTATGATGTTGCAACAAACGGCATGATTGTCTCTGGGGCAATAATTGCAGCTCTGATACTTCCCACTACGGGAAAATCAATCATCTTGCCTGTTTTCGTATGCGCAATTTATCTTTTAACATCATTGGTACTACTGCGCTCACGTAAGTTTTTTGTCGCGCGCCCAGCTCAGTAACTCTGACTTTGCCGCATCACTTCCAAGCGGACCGCGGTCAAGGCGTAATTCAAGTAGATATGAGTATGCCTCTCCCACTATCGGGCCAGGCTTAATTCCAAGTATCTCCATTATTTGGCCCCCATCTAGATCAGGGCGAATTTGATCTAATTCTTCTTGCGCTTTAAGTGTTGTGATGCGCTCCTCTAATGAATCATATGTGTCAGAAAGTTGGTCTGCTTTTCGTTTATTTCTCGTAGTGCAATCTGCTCGCGTAAGGACATGTAAGTGTTCAAGTAACGGACCTGCATCTCGGATGTAGCGGCGCACTGCTGAATCTGTCCATCCACCACTTCCATATCCATGAAAACGTAAATGTAAGAAAACAAGGTGTGAAACTGCTTCAACTGTGTCACTATCAAAACGAAGTTCCTGAAGACGTTTTTTTGCCATCTTTGCGCCAACAACTTCATGGTGGTGGAACGAAACACCTCCACCGGCAATGAGTTCACGTGTGCGAGGCTTTCCAATATCGTGCATGAGAGCTGCAAGGCGAATAATCAGATCAGGACCACCTAGTCGTGGCTCAAGTGCAATCGCTTGGTCTAAAACAGTAAGGGTGTGTTCGTATACATCTTTATGATGGTGATGCTCGTCAATTTCAAGTTTAAGTTTTGGCAACTCTGGTAAGAAATGTTCTGCCAAACCCGTTTCAACAAGTAGAAGTAAGCCAAGACGCGGGTTAGGCGACATGAGGGTTTTTGTAAATTCATCTCTAATACGCTCTGATGAAATAATTGAAAGTCGATCAGACATCTTTGTCATTGCTTCAATCACTTCCGGGGCAACAGTAAAGTCCAGTTGGCTCATGAATCTGGCCGCGCGCATCATGCGAAGTGGGTCATCAGAGAATGAATCTTCTGGACTACCTGGTGTGCGTAGAACCTTCTTTGCTAAATCTTCAACACCGTTAAATAAATCGATGAACTCTGGTTGAGCTCCTGTGAGCTCAAGTGCCATGGCGTTCACTGTGAAATCGCGGCGCGCTAAATCACCTTCGATTGAATCACCGAAATCAACATTTGGTTTACGTGATGTTGGGTCATAACTTTCAGAACGATATGTTGTCACTTCAATTGTGTGATCGCCTTTTTTTGCTGCGATCGTTCCAAACGCTGCGCCGATTTCCCACACAGCATCAGCCCACTTCTTAAGTATTTTTGATGACTCACTTGGCCGTGCATTTGTTGTGAAATCTAAGTCATTGCCAAGTCGACCTAAAATTGCATCGCGGACTGGCCCTCCTACTAATGCCAAAGTAAATCCAGCTGACTTATATGCATCAACCAGCGATGAGATGACAGGGGATTGCGCATCCAGAGCGGCTAGAGCCAACTCGGTCGCAAGATTTTTCGGATTATTCATGCGTTCCCCCTTCCCAGTAGGCAAGGCTAGAGCAGTACCCTTCTCTTATGACCCCGGCACCTGGTGCGGGTGGCGAAGCGAAACGGAAGAATCGCCGGAGACGGCGTCCTGCGGGCCCACAAACACCAACTTCTAGTAATTCTGTAGCAGCAACAAGTGCTGCGCCTATGAATCCGCCTGCCAAAAAATCAGAGCCAAAAAAACCTAAAAGGCATAGCACGTACGCAAAACGCGTAGATGAAGTCAGCGCTGGCGGTTTAGTTATCGATGAAACTGGAACTAAAGGGCTGCTCATTGGTCGGAGAGATTTAAAAGATGCAACGCGCGAGCGTTTGCTCTGGTCACTTCCCAAAGGTCACATTGAAGCAGGTGAAACTCCAGAGATGGCTGCAATCCGCGAAGTCCATGAAGAAACTGGAATTGAAAGTGAGATTGCTCGGGAGCTAGGTGTCATTGATTTTTGGTTTATGGCAAGTGGAAAGAGAATTCATAAAACAGTGCACCATTACTTATTCCGCAAAGTAGGTGGAACTCTTGCTCCTCAAATCACTGAAGTTGATGACGTCGGATGGTTCCCTCTAGAGGAAATTGTTAATTTACTTGCTTATCCAGATGAGAAGAAACTTATTGCTAAATCAGGTGAGTTAAAGGTATGAAACGTTTACTCATAGGAGCGTTTGCATTCCTATTTACAGTTCTTGCTCTCCCAGTTGCTCATGCACAGACAACAGTTTTGCTTACCGAACCAACTCACAGACAAATTAATGGACAGTTTGTTGATGATAATTTAGCCGGGCAACTTGGTGTCAATGGTCGCCTTGGGCAACTAGTTTTTAATCCGCCTGCTGGAAATGTTAATTGGCTTATCGATCCAGCACTCATCGATGAAGTAACTGATATGTCTAATGGTTACAAGTTAACAGACAATAAGCCTGGTGTTGGGCAGCTCTTTGCACAAGCATGGCTAGAGCAACTCAAACGCGACCTTGGCTATACACAAGTAACTGCATTGGTTTATGGCAATCCTTCTGGTTATTGGGTTGGACAACTGAGTGCTCACAATAAAAGCTACTTGCTCACTATCTCGCAAACTAAACTTGAATCACTCCTAGAACGACCAGTAAACCCCCCAACAGGATTTGATGCCACTGCCCCTTTTCGCCTTCAAAGTAGTGACATTGCAACAATTAAAGCTGCCGCTTCTGCATTTGATGAAACGGCTGCATACATTGATGCAACAAAAATTGATACATTCCGCTTAGCTTTAATTAAAACTTTAAATCCTTTTTTATCAAAATCTCGTCGTGATTACCTCATACGCGATCTGACTGCTAGCTCTTATACCCTCACCCATCTAGTTCAGGTAACCCCAGGTAAATTTACAATCACATCTGAGCGTCAAAAATTACCCATTACTCTGGTAAATAATTTCCCTCACGAAGTAAATGTTCAGATGAATGTATTCCCAAGAAATGCCCGAATAATTGTTAGTGGTAGCCAAAATCTAACTCTTCTTCCTAAGTCCAAAACCCAAGTCTTTGTATCTGTCCAAGTTCTCACATCTGGACGCTCCGGGCTCAGTGTTTCACTCTTGACACAGAGTGGAGCACATCTGGGTGATACTGCCCTTTATCCGCTGAACATCCAAGTAATTAGTCCGATTGCAACATGGCTAACAACTGGAGCTGCAATATTGTTATTCCTTACTGCAAGTGTTCAAAGTTTTAGACGCATAAGAAAGCGAAGTAAATGAGTACAGATGATGCATTAGCCCGCTCATCTGCGACGATGGCAGTTGGAACAATCATCTCTCGTGTGACAGGTTTAATCCGAGGACTATTGCTAGTTGCAGTTTTAGGAACAGCGCTGCTAGGTGATACTTATAACGTCGCAAATACAATGCCAAATATTTTGTATAACTTAGTCATTGGCGGGGCGCTCACCGCAGTCTTTGTTCCTCAGATGGTTCGTGCAATTCGCCAACCCGATGGTGGCTCAGCGTTTATTTCTCGATTACTTACTGCAACATGTGTGGTCCTTGGAACGCTAACTGTGGTTTCGGTAATTGCAGCGCCGCTACTCGTCCGTTTATTTGCAGGTAGCTACGTAGGAAGACCTGAATTTAATCTCACTGTTTTATTCATGCGCTACTGCTTGCCACAAATCTTCTTTATGGGCCTTTTTGCTCTCCTTGGCCAAGTCGCAAATGCAAAAGGGAAATTTGGTCCAATGATGTGGGCCCCTGTTGCGAACAACATTATTGTGATTGCCGTCTTTGCATATTTTCTTCATATTTCAAAGGGGTGGAACGCCTCTACTATCTCAAATAGCCAAGCAACTATTTTGGGTATCGGCACAACCTTAGGTTTTGTTGCCCAAGTGGCCTTTCTTATTCCTGTTATAAAAAAGACACATATCAAAATTCGAGCACGCTTTGATTGGCAAGATCCAGAAATTCGTAAGTCACTTCACCTTGCGACATGGACGTTAGCTTTTGCTGCGATCTCACAGTTAAGTTATTTAGTAACAGTTAATCTCTCAACAAGTGCTGCGGTAAGTGCTGCAAAGGCGGGAATCACAACTGGCGTTGGTTACACCCCATATGGGAATGCTTTTCTTATCTTGATGCTTCCACATTCTGTTATAACTATTTCCATTG
>CAIUAO010000054.1 GCA_903897155.1 uncultured Actinomycetes bacterium
AAGATGAGATTTAAAAGTAACACCGTCATCATCAACATGAGCCAGACGTTCTTTGTTATCTGCAATTACCTCATCTGAGCGAAATGTCTGAGTGTCCATAGCAATAACTTTTTTAAATCCCACACCAAGTGAGAGAACTTGAAAGCCACCGCTGTCAGTAAATGTTGGCCCTGGCCAATTCATAAATGAACCCAGACCTCCTGCTTCATCGACAAGCTCGGGGCCGGGCTGCAAATAGAGGTGGTAGGCATTTGCAAGGAGTGCCTGTGCTCCTAGATCTTTCATAGATTCTGGAAGAACTGATTTCACTGTTGCTTTTGTGCCAACGGGAATAAAGGCAGGAGTTTGGATAACCCCGTGCGGGGTACTGATCTCACCGCTTCGCCCAAGGGAGCCGCCTAGTTCATTATTGACCTTGAATGTAAACGAGCTCATGTGGTTATTATCTACCATTATGAGCGCCGTTGAAGTTCTCCCCGAGACCTCATCATTTATTCAACGAAGCCCGCGGCAAATCGCATGGAGACGCCTGAAGAGAAATAAAGTTGCACTTGTATCAGCGGGTATTGCGATCTTCTTCATAGTTTTAGCTTTTGGCGCCCCCCTGATTACAAAGATTTTTGGCGTCGATAACACAACGATTTACCCCACCACTATTGGACCTGATGGGCTGCCGAAGGGCGCTTGGGGCGGAGTGAGTTGGCACCATCCATTTGGAGTTGAGCCACAGGTCGGGCGAGATCTCTTCGGACTACTCACATATGGCTCTCGTATCTCTTTCTCGATTGCAATTATTACAAGTATCACCTTCGTTGCAGTGGGTTTATTTTTAGGAATTTCAGCTGGGCTCATTGGCGGGGCATACGACACCTTCATTGGTCGCATCTGTGATTTCTTACTTGCATTCCCAACAACATTTATGTTTGTTGCATTAGCCCTTCCATTGACGCAAAGAGTGGAATCTCTTGGTCTGGCAAAGAATAACGGCGCGCGCGTTATCGTGATGGTCTTAATTCTTGTTGTCTTTAGTTGGCCAAGCTTCTTTAGAGTTGTGAGATCGCAAGTCTTAAGTATTCGCGAGAAAGAATATATTTTGGCCTCCAGATCTCTAGGTGCCTCAAACATGCGCATTATTACTAAAGAGATATTGCCAAACTTATGGCCTCTTGCAATTATTTATCTCTCCATTTCTTTGCCTGGATATTTAGCAGCAGAAGCTGTCTATTCGTTCTTAGGTGTGGGCGTGCAGGCTCCTGGTTCAACATGGGGCTTAGTACTAGATGATGCGCAAAACTTCTGGCAGAGAGACCCGGCTTATCTGGCTATTCCGGCAGCAATGGTCGTGGTTGTTGTACTTGCGCTTAATCTCTTTGGCGATGGTCTGCGAGACGCTCTGGATTCAAAATCTGACCGTTAGATCACCCTTCTGGCAGCACCCTAGGTCTCTAGTAAAAAGGGACAAATAGGAATAATCTTTGGCTCACTTAAGCCTCGCTGTCTCCACAGCGCTGGTCCCTCACATATAGAAGGAGGACTTATGTCCGCCCATAACTTCTTGAATAGCCGCCGAAAGGTAGTCGCATCTGTTGCTGCACTGACATTTGCAACATCTATGGCGCTTTCAGGCTCTGCTGTTAACGCTGCAACAGATTCACCACAAACTGGTGGAACTTTGTATTTCGTTACAAATGCAACACAGCTCAACCACATTGATCCAGCTCGTGTATATACAGGTGAAGATATTGCTTTTCTTAACTCATATCTTTTCCGTAACTTGGTTACCTATACACCGGTTCCAGGCACTGCTGGCTTCACACTTCAACCAGATTTAGCGACAACGACAGGTACACCTACTCAAGGTGGAAAGACCTGGTCATGGACATTGAAATCTGGAATCAAATGGTCAGATGGAACACCAGTTACATGCGCGGATGAGAAGTACGGAATCTCACGCGTTTTTGCAACAGATGTGATTACAGATGGTCCCTCATATGCGATCCAAGATCTTGATATCCCGCAGGATGCAAGCGGTAATTCACTTTATGCTGGACCGTACAAGAAGACCGGCCAATCGTATTTTGATAAGGCCGTTACCTGTAATGGACAAACTCTTACAGTTCACCTAAATAAGGCTGTTGGTGATTTCAATTACTTTGGTGCCTACCCTGCTATGGGTCCAGTTAAGCAATCGGCTGATACAGGAGATAAGTACGACAACGCTCCACTATCAACAGGTCCATACAAGATTGCTTCAAACAAGATTGGCACAGCCCTAACTCTTGTTCGTAATCCAAACTGGAGCCAGGCAACTGACGCAGCTCGCCACGCATACCCAGATCAAATCATTATGCGCTTTGGTGTATCAGAAGATGTTCGCGACCAAATTTTCCTTAGAGACCAAACTAAAAATGCGGTTAACTATGACAATTTGCAACCACAGAACCTTCCAACTTTCTTTAGTGGGGCGACCACAAAGAATCGTGGAATGAATGTAACTTCTCCGTACACACGTGTGTATTCGATGAATGTTGCACCTGGGCACCTTGATTGTCTCGATATTCGTAAAGCAATTTTCTTCGCTACGAATGAGACAGCAATTATTCAAGCCCGTGGTGGAGAGAAGTTCTATGGAGTCCTCGGTGACAACGTCATTGACCCACTCTTGGCTCTTGACTACGCACCAACTACAGGCAATATCCATGATCCAAATTTCTTGCCAGAGGGAAATCTCTTCTACGCGCACTCACTCATGCAGAAGGCAGCAATAAGCTGTCCTGCAACATATAAGCGTGTAACACAAAATGGCATCGTCATGGACTTTGGTGATACAGCTGCTTATAAGAGAGATGCAGTTCTTTTGAAGTCAGCGCTTAATGCTGCTGGTATTCAAATCACATTCAACTTCATTCCGACAGGTAGTTACTGGTCTTATGCGCAGAATCCAGCAAAGGAAGACGACATTGTTCGTTCAGGTTGGGCTGCTGACTGGCCAAATGCTTCAACTGACATTCCTGACTTCTTCTTGAAGGATGGCGGATTTAACTTGAATCAGAACTACACAGATCCAGGTTACGCAGCGTACAAAGCCAAAATTGTTGCTGCGCAAGGCGAAACTAATCGTGCAAAGCAAGCAGCCGATTGGAAGGCACTCGCTCAATACTCCATGGACCAATACTGGAACTTTGGAATTGTCTTTGAAGTTCAGCAGTTCCAATGGGGCTCAAAGGTCGGAGGAGTCGATTACTGGCTACCTCAAGGATCTTTCCTATACCCAAATCTCTACGTAAAGAAGTAATACTTAAGTAATTTACTTCATGCAAAAAAGGGGTGGCTCACACGAGCCGCCCCTTTTTAGAGAGCCGATAGATGTACTCTCACCTATCTAATACTGAGTAACTAGAACGCGAAGGGAAAAGCATGCTCAAGTACATTTCAAAGCGCATTGCCTACACCCTGCTGCTTCTATTTTTACTTACGATTGTTGTCTATCTCATCTTTGGACTGCTCCCAGTTGATCCGGCTCGTATTTCATGCGGTATTCATTGCAACCCGGCTGTAGTCAACGGAAATAGACACAGGCTTGGCTTAGACGTGCCGCTCTATGAGCAGTGGTGGAGATTTTTTCTAGGGATATTTGTTGGTCGCACATATGGCGATGGGGCTGCAAGATTCACATGCCCAGCACCTTCACTTGGTTATTCATTTCCTAACAACGAGTGCGTAACAACTGTGATGGCTCACGCTTTCCCATTCACACTTAGCCTTGCAATCGGTGCCTTCATTCTCTGGTTTGCAACAGGAGTAAGTCTGGGAGTCCTTGCAGCTCGTTTTCGTGGCACATGGATCGACCGCGGCGCCGTGACCACCTGCCTGGGCCTTATGAGCGTGAGCTCTTTGGTTTACATTCTGGCCCTTCAGTACCTATTGGCTTTTAAACTGAATTTGTTTCCTATTTCGGGCTGGGATCCAAGTTGGAGTGGACGCTGGGCTTTTTTGATCCTGCCCTGGATCATCATGTTCGCGTTGAGTCTAGGTCCAGAAATCTTGGTGTATCGCACCGTTATCCTCGACGAGGTTTATCAAGATTATGTGCGAACT
>CAIUAO010000055.1 GCA_903897155.1 uncultured Actinomycetes bacterium
TACTCTCAGATTTCTCTCAAAAATATTCTTCTCAAGGTGTTCAATTTGCAGGAATACTTACGCGAGACAACACATCCTCAGCAATCGCCTTTGTCCAGCGATTTAAGATTTTATATCCAATCTTCACAGATGACTCGATTCTTGCCTCTTTCCGTAATTCACTTGTACCAAATGCAATACCTACAACTTTGATCATTGATTCACGCGGTTATGTTGCAGCAAGAGTAAGTGGTGAAGTAACGGTTGCATTGCTTACCAATTTAATTACACGTGTGCTTAAGGATGCTCCCCATGCATAGCTTCTTTGTTGATCAGATCTTTAGTGGCAATTTGATTCTTGCCATGGTTGTTGCCCTGATTGCTGGCGTTATTTCCTTCTTCTCACCATGTGTATTGCCATTAGTACCTGGCTATCTTGCCTATTCAGCAGGCATGACTGATGTGAAAAACAAGAAGAGAACTGCACTGGGAGCAGTACTTTTTGTGAGCGGATTCTCTGTTCTGTTTATTAGCTATGGAGCACTATTCGGATCTCTTGGATCAAAAATTGCAAGTGGATCTAGATGGCTATCTATTCTTCTTGGCACACTCACGATTTGTATGGGCATAATTTTCCTGTTTAACCAGAAGTTTTATCGCTCATTTAAACCACAATGGAAGTCGACAGCAGGATTAGTTGGCGCCCCACTCCTAGGCTTTCTATTTGGTATTGGGTGGACACCATGTATCGGTCCTACCCTTGGCGCAGTCCAAGCTCTCTCATTCCAAAGCTCTAGCGCGCTGAGAGGAGCGATCCTCTCTGTCGCTTATTGCTTTGGTATTGGTGTTCCATTTATTTTAGTTGGAGTGTTTTTTGACCAATCAGCAAAGCTTCGACGTTTTATTTCCAAACGAGGAAACTTACTTACGATATTTGGTGGAATATTCTTGATTTTTATTGGCTTATTGCAGGTCACCGGTGCTTGGCTACATTTGATTAATTCTTTACGTTCACTCATTTCAAACTTCATTCCGGTGGTCTAATGGACTTCATTGCAATTATGCGCTGGGGGTGGCGTCAGCTAACAAGCATGAGGACCGCCCTTATCCTCCTTATTCTTCTTGGTGTAGCTGCAATTCCTGGCTCACTCTTCCCTCAGCGCAGTCAAAACCCACAGAAAGTCGATCAGTACTTTGTCAGTGATCCGACTTTGGCGCACTGGATGGATCGTTTCAAGCTTTTTAACGTCTATGCATCTCCATGGTTTAGTGCCATCTACCTGCTTCTTTTTATTTCACTTATTGGCTGTGTTTTGCCCCGCACAATTGAACATTTAAAGGCAATTGGGAAGAAACCTCCACTCACACCAAAAAATCTTGATCGAATGGAAGGATTTAGGGTTGCAGAGCAGGAAAGTGATGTTGCGCTCTTAAATGCAAGGGCTTGGTTCAAAAAGAATCATTTTAGGATTCGAGTTGATGAAAACTCAATTTCTGCAGAAAAGGGATATGGACGCGAGACCGGCAATCTACTTTTTCATCTTTCCTTAGTTCTTATTTTGATAGGAGTTGCTTTAGGTTCCCTTTTTGGAAGCAAAGGCGAAGCAATTGTGAATGTTGGCGAAAGGTTTGTAAATACACCAACATCGTATGACACTCTCTCGTTTGGCAAGTTTCAAGGGCAGGGCTCACTTGTGCCATTTGAATTAAAAGTTACAGATTTTGTAGCTAAATACAATGCATCTACAAGCATGCCCGAGGATTACACCCTTACGGCATCAGTAGCTAACCCAATCGGCAGCCCCTCAAAGAGCATTAGTATCAAAGTAAATAAGCCACTGACATATGGCAATACAAAGATTTACTTACAGGCAAATGGGTATTCCCCTGTTGTCTCAATACGTGACAAGTCTGGAGTAGTCACTTTTCACGGTCCAGTAATTTTTCTCCCCCAAGATGCAAACTTAAGTTCGATTGGAGCCATTAAAGTTCCAGATATGAATCCTCAGATCGGATTCATAGCCAGTTTTTTACCAACAGCGAAGAGCAGTAAGACTCGCGGAGTCTTTTCCTCATATCCTGAAGTTTTAAATCCAGAGCTAGTTATTTCTGTATGGCAAGGCAATCTTGGACTCGACTCAGGCAACCCGCAATCGGTTTACGAACTCAATACATCCCATATGAAGAAAATTGGATTGCATGCTCTTAATTTGGGCGACACATATAACTTTGCTGTCGGTTCAATTACATTTGAAGGATGGAAATCTTGGGTCAATCTGCAAATCGTGGATGATCCTGGAAAGATGTACGCCCTATTTGGGGCAATCTTCGCAATATTAGGGTTACTGATCTCACTCTTCACACGCCAGAGAAGAATTTGGGTAAAGGTAGGTTCTCGTGTTGAGATTGCGGGTCTTGCGAAGAATGGGATCCCAGGGCTCAGTGAAGAGCTGGATGATTTGCAGAGGAAGGTGGAGCAAGGATGAACTCAATACAACTTGCCACATTCTCAAATCATGCAATTTATGCTGCACTCTTTGTTTTTACAATTGCTTTTTTTGCTCATGCATTTGAAGTTGCATGGTCAGTTAAGAATGTAGAGGGATCTGACTCTACTGTATTGGATTTTTCCAAAACTGAACGTGCTGGCCGAATTGGTACAGCAATGATGATTCTTGGATTTTTTATTGTGACTATCGCCGTTGCTACTCGTGGACTTTCAGCACATCGTGTTCCTTGGGGCAATATGTATGAGTTTTCCATTACCGGTGCATTTACACTCTGCGCGGCATACTTATTTTCATTATCAAAGTGGAAACTTCGCTGGCTTGGTTTACCTGTTTCATTTTTTACATTACTGACTCTTGGAACTGCAATCACGGTTTTATATAGACCTTCAGAGCAACTAGTCCCTGCCCTTAAATCTCCATGGCTTGCTGTTCACGTTTCTGCAGCAATTATTTCCGGTGGAGTTTTCCTTGTTGCTAACTTAGTAGCCGCAACATACTTATGGATGGAAGTGATTGAAAAGAAAGGTGAACGACCAGTTTGGGCAAAGAAAATTCCATCCCTTGAATCACTCGATCAACTTTCTTACAGACTCATTGCTTTTGTTTTCCCACTATGGACATTTGCAGTTATCGCAGGAGCAATTTGGGCAGAGTCTGCATGGGGCAAATATTGGAGTTGGGATCCGAAGGAAACGTGGGCATTCATCACTTGGGTTGCGTATGCCGCGTATTTGCATGCACGTGTAACAGTTGGCTGGCGAGGTCGGAGGGCAGCATGGCTATGTATTTTTGCTGGCTCTACATTTTTATTTAACTATATTTATGTAAATATTTGGGGAACTGGTTTACATACTTACTCTGGGCTATAAGAGTCAGATCTTCTTTAAAAATTCATCATTGTCATCAGGGGGAATGATCTTTCTAGAACTTGGCCTTATCCTTTGAACTCCATTCGGCCGAGCTGTTCGCCCACCAACAAACCAAGCAACTGATCCGAGTAGACCAAAGAAAATCACTATCAGCAGCCAACCCCATTTTGGAAGATTTCTTACAGATTCTTGAGGAGCTTTGGCAACGTCAAAGATGGCATAAATCTGAATTGCAACTAAAGCAATCGCTATAAGTGCATCGAGCATCCGATAAGTCTACCTTTATATATACAGCGCAATTGCCAAAGTCGCCGCAATTAAAAGTTGAAGTTTTCCTACTTTTCCTAAAATAGGAATGAGTGCGGCCCCTTGCGCACCGTTTATGA
>CAIUAO010000056.1 GCA_903897155.1 uncultured Actinomycetes bacterium
CCCAGTATCAGGTGCAAATGCGAGTGAGTATGCGTAGAGCACCCAGAGGACCGTTGTTACACCAATCGCTGCAAAAGACATCATCATGATGTTTAACGTGCTCTTTACGCGAACCATTCCGCCATAAAAAATAGCTAACCCCGGAGTCATAAACAAAACGAGTGCCCCGCTCATCAGCACCCACGCAGTGTCGCCTGTATTTATTCCCACTACATCTCCCCCTTAGGTTGGCTAATTAAAGCGTAAATTCGCCCGAGTGAGGTGAAAACTAGAGTCCGTATAACCTTTTTATGTCTGCAGATGCTAGTAATTTTCCCTTTGTATATGATCTAGATATGAAAAGGGCTGCATATTTAGCACTTGGTCTGTGCGTCTCATTACTCCTGCCAACGTGTGCATTTGCCATGGGTTCTGGAGACAAATACAGCGATCTTCAAACGGGTGTCACATATGTTGTTTATAAGCCAAGTAATACTTTAAAGCTTCCACCACTTAACTTTGAAGTTCGCCCTTGCCGGTTATTTCCTAAGAAAGATGCTGCTCTTCTCGCTGGCTTCGGTGGAATGGATCACGGCATTGCTCTTGTTGAAACAGCGGCTGCCTTTAACTGCACAGGTGTTGATCACCCAGTAGCGCTGCCGGGTGTAATGATCAATGGAATAAAAGCGCAAGTGGGTATTTATTGCGGGAGTAGCAAATGCAAGAGTTCAGAGTTCTCGCATTATGGAGGTGAGATCTCCTTTATTGCTCCGGGGACCAAGTCACTTAAAGCAACTTATATACGCGTAGGTACACAAGGTGGTTTTACTCTTGCCCAGCTCATTGCCTTTGCTACTGGCTTAAAGCCTGTGGGCAGTAAGTAACTTACTCAGCCCCGATAACATCTCCGACTACTTTGACCTGAAAATCAAGTTCATTCAAATCATTGTTCTCCATAAAAGCTGTCACAGCTTCTGCAATAAGATCCAGATAAGACTGACCATCTTGGCGATCAGATTCATTCACAGTGATGGGAATATCTGCTACTAATTCAATATTGAAACTCACGATTGCCATATTCTCTCCTTTGGTTAGTTCAACTTACATTCTATTGTTTTACGCCTGTGTAGGTGCGATTAAGCTATAAAAATTCTCACTCGCTCCATCAAGAACATTGAGATCAACCGGTCCTGCTTGAAGTCCATAACGAGCCCCTGCCCCACCAGATGAGTACTGCCAAATCTTCCAACTGACATTGCACTTTGTATCAGTCCAGGGTGAAACTGGGCATTTACCACTTTTCATTGTTGGCTTAGCATCTGGGTTCGCAGGGTTAATACGAGCAGTAGCAATCCAAATTGGATACTTTGCTAGTTCATTGTCATACGCAAAGTGGCTAGTAATAAAGCTCATATAGGAGTAGATCACTGGTGTCTTACCAAGTGCGCTCTGCACATCACCTAGCCATGTCTTAACCCAACGTACTAAATAAACGTTCGACATTGATCGGTGGCAGACACCCGACTTGGAAAGTGAGGTGCAGTTAGTTTCAATGTCTAAGGCCACTGGCATATCCAGTGTGTTGTATCCACCGTCGCCTTGAATACGATCAATCACTTTCTTTGCCTGATTATGCGCATTTGCAATCACGATATTCATATCTGTCGTTCTTGGCGGGTGAGCATAGTAATAAAGTCCTGTATAGATGCCAGCTTGCTGAGCGCCAGTCCGATCTGAGCGGTAGTAGTTTGCAGCCTCCACATCAGCTTTCACTATTGTGTTTCCACCATTAATATATAGAAACCTCACACCAGCAGAATGCATCTTTGTGAAATCAATGGGCTGATTCTTGGTGTGCTGATACTTACTAATATCTAACCCAAGAATGCGATTACCCGGGCCCATGGCCTCAATCTGCAGAGCATTATCGGCATATACCTGCTGGCCCGTGAGGGCGCTGAGAAGAATTGCAGATATGACAAAGAGTGATCTGCGCGGTAATTTCCCCATCATAAGTAAAGAATACTTTGAGCAGCTCAATATCCTTGGATATCTGTTTATATGTTCGTGAGATATTCCATAACTTCTGCTGCAGTCCATCCAGAATGAAAATCTACAAGTAGCCCTTTTACTCCTGTTAAATCTGTTCCGAGTGTGACTAATGGAAGTTCTTTATAGCCGTTTGCTCGAATTTGACCAAGCCCAATATTTGCCATGAGTCCATTACATAGACATTTTCTATCCTGTGCTTCACTCACATCGCCATCTTTAAATATGAATGTGTCAATTGGCTCACTTGAACAGCGATAACCCACACGATGATTTTCATCTTCATAAGGCATTCGTAGATATCCAAGATCACATACACGCCTGCGTGCATCACTTAGATTTTGATCAGTTAACGTTCCTGGAAGGCTCACAACTTTAAAAGGGAAGCCTGTCGATGATGCATGTGGCTCAGTTCGAATAACTAGTCTGTCTTCTAATATCTCTTCTAATACCTCGAGGCGAAGTTCATCACCCAGCCCCGACTCCTCTGCTAGGGCAAAGATTGTTCCCGCCTGAATCCCTTGCGCGCCCATAATCTGTGCTTCGCGTAATTTGTCTGGCGTTGAATAACCTCCTGCTAACCAAAACGGCAAACCTAAATCACGAACTTTTTGAATATCAGCCAAGTCTTTCTCGCTAAAAGTTGATTGACCATCTTCTGAGATTGAGTCCTTCGCCCTTGGTGGTGCGTTGTGCCCTCCAGCTGTTGGCCCTTCAATAATAAATCCATCTGGACGAATTTCTTCATCGCGGTAAAGATAAGAAGAAAGAGCATGAGATGAAACTATGGCAAGAAATGCAGGGTGAAGAATGTTGGCATAATCAACCCCTTTTATAATCCTGGGATCAAAATGTAATCGGTAGTCCTTACTTGCATTTGTTACCGTAATTTTTAACTCAGTGCTTCTCCCAGCCACAAGATCCCTAATTATCCGAGGGATCTCTGATGGAATACCAGCTCCCATCAAGATGCAGTCAACCCCGCCAAGTAGTGCGCCAAAGACAGAGGCGGGTGTAGCAAGTTGGATCTTCTCTAGAAGATTGATTCCAATCATTCCTTTGTTATCTTCTTTAGCTAGCCAAACCTCAACAAAATTTGCTGCTACTAGTAATTGAGATGTAAATGGTTTTGGATGAAGTGAGACCTTAGGTACCTGCACATAACTTTCATTGAGGGCTTTCCCGCCTTCAATAAAGAATCTATCTAAGATTTCTTGTGCAACGCTTTGGTCTGGAAAGCTCAGTAGCGCTCTACGCGTTTCCCCGCCAACATCTCCATCTTGAAGTCTACGAACAAGAACTGAATCAATTGCTGTTCCAGAAACAACACCTAACCCACCTGACTGTGAGACAGACTTTGCAAGCCTCCATGAAGAAACAGCGATACCCATTCCACCTTGAATAACGGCGGGGATATTTCGTGCCTCAATTCTTTCCATGCTTAATTTTAGAAGGCAGTATTTTCTAGATTAGGGTGATATCAAGTGCCAGCACTCCAAGATAAGATAGGTGCATGCGTGAAATTGATAGAGATCACCTCAAAAAGCTAAACGCGAAAGAAGAAGAGCGATTTTTAGCTCTTCACCCAAAATCTGGTGAATTATTTAAAAAAGCCAAAGAGGTAATGCCCGGTGGTGTCCCCATGTCATGGATGGCCAAATGGCCGGGGGCTTACCCAGTATTTGTTGATAGCGCACGCGGTGCTCGTTTTACCGACGTCGATGGGAATGAATATATAGATCTTTGCTTGGGCGACACTGGATCGATGACAGGTCACTCACCTGCTGCAACAGTAGATGCGATTAATGCCCAGCTAAAGCGTGGCATGACAGCAATGCTTCCAACCGAAGATGCTGTGATCGTCTCACGTGAACTTGCTCGCCGTTTTCACCTTCCTCTCTGGCAGTTCACCGTTACTGCAACCGATGCCAATCGCCACGTTATTAGATATGCCCGGTTGATTACAGAACGCTCAAAGATCATTGTGATTGATAAGTGTTATCACGGTTCTGTTGATGAAACTTTTGCAACGTTAGATGATGCTGGAAATACAATCAAACGCCCGGGCAATCTAGGAGCTCCTGTTGATCTGGATCTAACAACTCGCGTGGTTGAATTTAATGATTTAGCAGGGATGGAGGCAGCACTTGCTCACGGAGATGTTGCTGCAATTTTGATGGAACCTGCCATGACCAATATCGGCATTGTTCTACCCGAAGATGGATATCTCAAAGCAGTAGAAGTACTTGCAAAGAAATATGGCGCAGTCTTGATCATCGATGAGACCCACACAATCTCTGTTGGCCCCGGCGGAATGACAGCTCTGTATGGGCTCAGGCCCGACATTCTTACTATCGGTAAAGCAATTGCAGGAGGAATTCCTACAGGAACATTTGGTATGCAAGAAGAGATTGCTGCGCGCATTAAAGCTAAAGTCGAACGTGAGCTCATTGATACTGGGGGCATTGGTAGCACTCTTGCGGGAAACGCTCTGAGTCTTGCTGCAATGCGAGCAACTCTCACTCAAGTTCTAACAGATGAAACATTTAAGCACATGGTTGCACTTGGTCAAAAGTGGTGTGATGGAGTAGATGCGGCAATTAAAGAATTTGAACTTCCTTGGTATTGCTCACGCCTTGGTGCGCGCGGTGAATACCTCTTCCAAGCAACCGCTCCTAGAACTGGAAAAGAAGCATCGGATGCAGGTGACTTTGAACTTGAGCAATATATTCACCTACGTATGCTCAATGATGGCTTCTTAATTACTCCTTTTCATAATATGGCTCTTGTTTCACCAGAAACTACACAGGGTGATATTGATGCTCACACGCAAGCATTTAGAGCGATGTGCAAGGATCTAGCCAATGCCTAAACGGATCATTCATTTTCTTCGTCCCTCACGTACGGTGCCTGTTACTCCTTGGACGGCTACAAGCCGATGGTCGCTCACTCCGCTACGTGTATTTATTTTGTTCTTTGGTTTAACGCTATTTGGGCTAGGTGACGCTCTCATCATCCAATCAACGTTAGGTAATGCACCGTGGTCAGTTTTAGCTCAAGGAATCTCTAAGCACTCGCCTCTTTCACTAGGCTGGTCAACTCTTATTATTGGGTCTCTAGTTTTGTTGGGCTGGATACCTCTTAAGCAACGACCAGGCTTTGGAACTATTTCTAATATATTAATTATTTCTTTTGCCTTACAAATTGGAACAGATATCTTTCCGATCCAGCACCACACTCTATGGATTCGATTTGCCTATGTTGTTGCCGGGATCATAATTATCGGAATTGGTTCTGCTTTCTACATCACTTGTGGTCTTGGA
>CAIUAO010000057.1 GCA_903897155.1 uncultured Actinomycetes bacterium
ATCCCTTGGGGTGGGGTGAATGAATAGAGGAAATGGTGGGTAGGGGTGAGAAACACCCGTTAAATCACCCGCAGAGCTCCGATTGCTGATTCAGGCACGAATGCACGCAGCGGCTTCTGGAATTAAACCGGTACATATACCGCACCCTGAATAGGGCGAGGATCCACACTTCCTTTATTTGGCCACATAGACATGGCGCGCTCTGCTTGAGCAGTGATGGTCAGTGATGGATTCACTCCAAGGTTTGCTGTGACAGAAGCACCATCAACAACATGCAGCGTTGGGTAGTTCCAGACGCGATGATAAGGATCAATTACTCCAGTTGTTGGTGAGTCGCCAATGACGCAACCACCCACGAAGTGAGCGGTGAATGGAGCTCCGACAAGATCTCCAATATGACCTCCTGCCATACCGCCATTTTTCTCTGCGATTCTGCGCACAACTTCATTTGCTGCAGGAATATATGTCGCGTTTGGCTTATCTGAATCATTCTTTGAAGTCAGCCGCCAACCAAAGGCGCCCTTCTTAGCTGAAACCTTCAGAGATGAATCAACATTCTGCATGACCAGAGCAATAACTGTGCGCTGTGACCACTTGCGCACATTGAGCACCCGAGCAAGTTGGCCCGGATGACGAATGACAGTTGAAAGCCATTGGCGGCGTCTTTCGCCTAAGTTCTCTCCATCTGTCATTACTGTTTGAAGCAGACCCATCACATTGCTACCAATTCCATACCGGACTGGCTCAACATGGGTGTGATCATCTGGAAAAAAGGATGAAGTGATCGCAGAGCCCTTACTGTAATCAATACTGGTATCTGGCATGAGTGCACCTGTGAGAGCCTCACTATTTGTGCGAGAGAGCTTGCCAAGAAAATCAGAGATTCTAGGTAGTACGCCACTTGCCTTCATCGTGTGAAGTAGTTTTTGAGTGTTATATGTTCCTGCAGCAACGATGACTTGTGAGGCGGTAAATACGCGCTTGCGAGGCAGCCAAGACGAACTCTTTCGCGTGTATATCCGCCAGCTACCATCTGCTTGCTCTTCAATCTTTGTCACTGTGTGCTGGGCAAATACTTGCGCTCCTGCAGATTCTGCAAGACCGAGATAATTCTTAGGCAGAGTGTTCTTTGCATTAAACCTGCATCCACTCATGCAGGCGCCGCATTGCATGCATCCAGATCTCTCTGGTCCAACCCCACCAAAGAATGGATCTTTGTGGGTTATGCCTGGGCCTTCACCAAAATAGACGCCAAGGGGTGCCATGCGAAATGTGTGACCCACTCCCATTTCAATAGCGGCATCCTTCATCGCTTGATCAGATGGTGAGAAATAAGGATTATCAGCTACGCCTAACACTCTAGATGCTTGGTCATACCAAGGAAGTAATTCCTTCTTCCAATCAGTGATGTGACGCCACTGAGCATCATTGAAATAAGTATCAGGTGGAATATAAAGAGTATTGGCATAAACCAGTGAGCCACCGCCCACACCTGCTCCAGCAAGAACAAGAACATCAGGGAGCACGTGAATGCGCTGAATTCCGTTTAAACCAAGGCGCGGAAAATAAAGAAACTTTCTAATGCGCCAGGAAGTTTTAGGGAAATCTTTATCGCCAAATCTTTTGCCGGCTTCAATGACAGCAACGCTATAACCTTTTTCGGTGAGCCGAAGCGCGCTGACAGAACCCCCGAAACCAGAACCAATAACAAGGACATCAAAGTCGCGCTTTGCCATGGCATATTCATACCAAGTTATTGGAGAAGAAAGTACGACTTTGGAAGAGATAAATGGAGCCCCCCGTCAGGATTGAACTGACGACCTTCCGCTTACAAGGCGGATGCTCTACCACTGAGCTAGGGAGGCGTACTGAATTAAAACCAGCACCGAATTATGTCACGTGCCAAACCCATGCCAAACCACGCAGTGGCGGGTAGGTTCTACTCATGCGCCTTGGAGTATTAGATGTGGGATCAAATACGGTCCACCTACAGGTGGTTGATACCCACCCAGGAGCGCGCCCAAACCCTACTTTTAACTACAAAGAAGAAATTCGCCTCACTGAATTTTTGACAGAAAATAATGAAGTCAACGCAGAAGGCATAGATCTTCTTCGCGCAATTATCAGCCGCGCAGTTGAGCAGGCGAATGCTGTGCAGGTAAAAGAACTTCTCCCTTTTGCAACCTCTGCTCTTCGAGAAGCAACTAATGGTGAAGATATTATTAAGGACATCAATCGAGATTTTAAAATTGATTTACATGTTCTCAGCGGTAATGAAGAGGCAAAGCTCACCTTCTTAGCA
>CAIUAO010000058.1 GCA_903897155.1 uncultured Actinomycetes bacterium
ATCAACGGTGAATTCAGCGCCGCGATAGACCTCAGTGTGCCCACGTGTGCGACCAAAACCACTGGCTTCAGATACCGTCATTCCGGTAATTCCATATGCCTGAAGCGCTGTCTTAACGTCGTCGAGTTTAAATGGCTTAATGATTGCTGTTATGAGTTTCATTCCCACTCCTTACTTAGATGAGGTGAAGTTAGAGAGGAAACGAGAGCCATCTGACATCGAAGCACTCTCGTATGCAGTTTCAGCGTGCTGGCTGAGATCAAGTCCTGCGACTTCATCTTCCTCAGATACACGGAATCCTACGGTCTTTTCAATCAACAACGCCAAGATGTAACTGACGATGAATGAGTATGCGACAACTGCCGCAACCGCAAGTATTTGGTGACCCATAAGAGTCCAGCCACCGTGATAGAAGACGCCGTTAGCGCCGTTCACCATTGCTGTTCCAAAGAGACCAATAAGTAGCGCACCTAAAATACCTCCAACAAGGTGAACACCCACAACATCGAGTGCATCATCAAACTTGAAGATGTTCTTTAGACCAGTAGCCAAGCAGCAGATAACGCCAGCTGCAAGACCTATAACAATTGATCCCATTGGGCTAACAAATCCGCAAGCCGGTGTAATAGCAACGAGACCTGCGATAGCGCCAGATGCAGCGCCAAATGTTGTTGCGTGTCCGTCACGAAGCTTTTCTGTCAGCATCCATGCAAGCAAAGCTGCTGCAGTTGCAGTATTGGTATTTACAAATGCGTAAGCAGAGAGCGTGTTCGCAGATAGAGCTGATCCAGCGTTAAAGCCAAACCAACCAAACCAGAGAAGTCCTGCGCCAAGGAGAATGAATGGCACGTTGTGTGGACGCATTCTCTCTTTTGGCCAACCCTTGCGCTTTCCAATCACTAAGCAAACTGCAAGTGCTGCTGCTCCCGCATTCGCGTGAACCACTGTTCCGCCAGCGAAATCTTCTGCGCCTTTCTTTGCAAGCCAACCAAGAGGTGAGAAGACCCAGTGTGCAACTGGTGCATACACAAGTATGAGCCAGAGAGATGAGAAGGCAACCCAGCTACCAAACTTCAAACGATCAGCTGTTCCGCCGGTAATAAGAGCCGGTGTAATGATGGCGAACATCAATTGAAAGGCAACGAAGACCATTGGCGGTATCGATAGTGATAAGCCACTTGGTTGCATCCAGATGTGATTGAGTCCAAAATTCTTAAGACTTCCAATCAAACCATTGCCACCTTGGAATGCAAGGCTATAAACGCCAAGTACCCAGAGAACAGAAACTGTTCCCATTGTGACAAAGTTTTGTGCCAACATACCCAAGACGTTCTTTCCACGAACCATTCCGCCGTAGAAGAAAGCAAGACCAGGTGTCATAAGAAGTACAAGTGCGGATGAAACTAAAATCCATGCAGTATCTGCATGGTTGGTTGCATCCGTTGTTGCAGCTGCTGCAGAGACAGCAGTACCCATAAGAAAATGCATAAGTTCTCCAAATGTGAAAGTGGGAAGGAGATCTCGACGCTGAGAGGTGGCAAGACTCTCGCCCTTGGGTTACAGGAAATGTCCTATTCGTGTTACGAAATGGTTACAAAATCCAGCGCTCAAGCGTAGTTCTTACGCCAGAAGCCCTGAAATGTAACTTTCCGGATCAAATCGCCTGAAATCTGAAGCCGACTCCCCTGTGCCCACAAACTTAATCGGCACCCCGGTCTCTTTCTCGATGGCAAGTGCAATGCCGCCCTTTGCTGAACCATCGAGCTTTGTAAGAATCAACCCGGTAGCAGCAACACTAGAGATAAAACTCTTTGCTTGAGCTATTCCATTCTGTCCAGTTGTCGCATCTATTACCAACAAGACTTCGTCAATGGGCGTGCCCTTCTCTACAACTCTCCTAATCTTCCCTAACTCATCCATTAAGTTATGAGCAGTATGCAAGCGCCCTGCTGTATCAATAATTAAGTATTCGCTCTTTTTCTCTTTTGCTTGCGCAGCAGCATCAAATGCAACCGAAGCAGGATCTCCTTGAAACTTTCCAGCGATAACTTCTACCCCAAGCCTTGAACCCCAAGTTTGTAATTGTTCGATTGCGGCGGCGCGAAAAGTATCAGCAGCGCATAAGGTGATTGATTTGCCTTCATTCTTAAGAAGCGAAGTGAGCTTTGCAACAGATGTAGTTTTGCCTGTTCCGTTTACACCAACAACCATAATTGTTGTCAGGCGTCCTGCGTGTGAGGCGATATCTCGTGAAGTTTTCACAAGCGTTGCAGATAGTGCTGAATGCACTGCTGCGTTTAGATCATCTGGCTTGGTCTTCTTTGCCACTTCAATCAATTCATCGCTGAGAGCAGCGCCAAGATCGGCTTCAATCAAACTTTTTCGCAACTCATCCCAGTCTGCTACAGAAAGATCTGAGCCTGTGATTTTTGCAAATAATTTAGAGAAGAGCGCCATCAAAACTTCTTAAACAGATTCAGATTCACGCAAGCGTTGAGAGATGACTTCGGATACGCCATCACCACGCATTGTCACGCCATAGAGCGCATCAGCAATTTCCATCGTGCGCTTTTGGTGAGTAATGATGATGAGCTGTGACTTCTCACGCAGTTCTTCAAAGACGCCAAGCAAACGGCCAAGGTTTGTGTCATCCAGGGCTGCTTCAACCTCATCCATGACATAGAACGGACTTGGACGTGCTTTAAAGATAGCAACAAGCATGGCAACTGCAACAAGTGAGCGCTCACCACCTGAAAGAAGTGAAAGACGCTTTACGCGCTTTCCTGGTGGGCGCGCTTCAACGTCCACACCAGTTGTCATGAAGTTATCTGGATCGGTCAAAATTAAGCGTCCATCTCCACCTGGGAAAAGACGAGCAAAGATTGTTTCAAACTCACGGGCAGTATCAAGATATGCCTCTTTGAAGATCTCAACGACTTTGTCATCTACTTCTTTAATAATGTCGAGCAAATCCTTCTTAGTCTTCTTTAAATCTTCTAACTGTTCAGCTAAATACTTCAACCGCTCTTCAAGTGCTGAATATTCTTCCAAAGCAAGTGGGTTGATTTTTCCAAGCAGGGCCAAGTTACGCTCTGCCTGAGCAAGACGCTTTTCTTGCTGATCACGGCGATAGGGAATGAGATCTCCAGGAATGAAGTTTCCTTCAGCATCTTCAATAAATGTTGGCACATCATTTTCTGGGCCATACTCATTAATCAAAGTTGTGACATCAACGCCAAGTTCTTCAACGGCCCGGCCTTCTAGCTGTTCAATACGCAAGCGCTGTTCGGCGCGGGCAATCTCATCTTGATGAACACTTGAGGTGAGCTTTTCAAGTTCTGTAGTGAGCTCGCGGATCTTGCCGCGGATACTTAACGTTTCACCTTCGCGCTCTGTTCGAGCTTTCTCTAAACGCTCTCGTTCTGCAAGCGCTTTTGAAAGAGTAACTTCTAATTGGATCAGTGCTTCATATGCAAGGTCTGCAATCTCTTGCGCCCGTGTTGCTGCCACTGCGCGTTGCTCTGTGCGTGCAGCAAATTGAACTGCGCCTTCGCGCTCTGCTCTTGCTGAATCTTCTAACGCCTTGGCTCTTGCTGCAAGAGCAGTGATGCGCTCCTCCAGGGTACGAAGCTCAAGTCTTGCTTCAATATCTCTGGCTCGTGTTGTCGTTACCTTTGCTCGTAAATCCTCAAGCTTTGTGAGATCTGGACGAGCAAGAGAAGATTCTCCACTTGCGCCAGTAATTGTGGCAATAACGCGGTCTAGTTCTTGCTGTGCGTTCTTCACATTTGTTGCAATCTCAACAATCTCTGCGCCAACGTTATTAAGCCATGCTTCAATTTCACTGACACCGCGGGCAATATCACTCTTAAATTGAGCGACCTTTGAACTTGATCCCTCGATCTGTCCGCCCGTTTTTTCAAGAAGAGAGGAGATTGTTCGTAGAACATTTGAGACTTGATTCTCTTCTTGGGCCAATCGTGCTTCAGCGCTTTGTAACTCTGAATTGATTTGGGCAAGTTGTGTGCGCTTTGTTGTGAGTTCAGTAGAGAACTTTGTTTCCTCTGCGCGAAGCTCATGTGCTTCAGCATCCATAGCGCCAGGATCTCTGCCACTTGCACGTGCCTCATCTCTCTCTTCTGAAAGAAACTTTGCGCGCTCAGATGCAAGTGACTGAATTCCACGGAACTTTTCTCGTTGTGCTGTGAGGTGATAAAAGTTTTCTTGAGCTCTCACTAATTGTGGATTCTCAACTAATGAGATTGCATCTAACTCTTCCTCACGGTTGCGCAGTTGATTAAGGTCTGCTTCAACACTGTCACGGCGCATACGTAAACTTGTTTCATCTGCTACTTCAGCATCAAGTGTTGATTTAAGCGCGATTAAGTCATCTGCAAGCAAGCGAAGTCTTGAATCGCGCACATCAGACTGAATCGTTGATGCTTTACGCGCTACTTCAGCTTGTTTGCCAAGTGGCTTGAGTTGGCGACGCAATTCAACAGTAAGGTCTTGAATACGCGCCAAGTTGGCCTGCATAGAATCTAATTTGCGAAGAGCTTTCTCTTTACGCTTGCGGTGCTTGAGTACACCTGCTGCTTCTTCAATAAACGCTCTGCGCTCTTCAGGGTTTGCAAGCAAGATAGCATCGAGTTGACCCTGACCAACAATGACGTGCATTTCCCGGCCGATGCCACTATCGCTGAGTAGTTCTTGGATATCTAGAAGTCTTGTCGTCTCACCATTTAATTGATACTCACTCGTTCCATTACGGAACAAAATTCTTGTAATTGTTACTTCAGTAAATTCAATAGGCAGCGCGTTATCGGTGTTATCAATGGTGACTGAAACTTCTGCGCGGCCAAGTGGAGCGCGGCCTGATGTTCCGGCGAAGATGACATCTTCCATCTTTCCACCACGAAGAGATTTAGCTCCCTGTTCACCCATGACCCAAGAAAGTGCGTCAACGACGTTAGATTTTCCAGAACCATTTGGACCTACAACGCATGTGATCCCACGCTCAAAGATGAGGTTGGTTGAAGACGCAAAGGACTTAAAGCCTTTGAGGGTCACACTCTTGAGATACACGGGGAAAACCTATCTCTAATAAGCCCCCGCTTATGCCGTTTGGCTCAGCGTGTGCGCTATCTCTGTCCTAAGCCTTCGGTTGCTCTAGTTGCTCGAGAGCGTTTCTGGCGGCTACTTGCTCAGCCTCCCGCTTGCTCTTGCCACTGCCCATAGGGAATTTTTCTGCTCCAAGAACAGCAATTGCTGTGAATGATTTATCGTGGTCAGGCCCTGATTCAGAAATAATATATTCAGGCACCGGTTTGTTGAGTACCGCTGCAAGTTCTTGCAGGGCGGTCTTTCCATCAAGTCCTGCTCCTTGTGCATTTGCCGAATCAATCATCGGACCAAACCAACCTGCGACCAACTCATAGGTCTTCATAAATCCATGTTCTATATATATTGCGCCGACAATTGCTTCTAAAGAGTCAGCTAAAATTGAATTCTTCTCGCGCCCGCCGGAGGAAACTTCTCCCTTACCAATACGGAGAAAGTCACCAATTTTTAGCTCTCGGGCAATGTGGGCAAGTGCTTTTGTATTCACAACACCTGAACGAAGAGGTGAAAGTTTGCTCTCATCAAAGTCAGGGTATTTTGCATAAAGCTGCTGAGTAATAATTAAACCAAGGACGCTGTCACCTAAGAATTCAAGGCGCTCATTAGTTTCAAGTCCACCAGATTCATATGCAAAAGAGCGGTGGGTAAGAGCAAGTTCAAGCAAACTATCTGAGACCAGAACGCCTAAGCGATCGGTTAATTCAGAGAGCAGATCAGACCTCGATTACCTGACGACGGTTATATGTACCGCAGGTTGGGCAAGCAGTGTGTTGCAACTTTGGTTGCTGACATTGCTGACAAAGTGAAGTTGCAGCTGGTGTTGTCTTCCATGCACTACGACGTGAGCGTGTACGCGAACGGGACATCTTTCGCTTTGGGACTGGCATGGCTAGCTCACTTTCTTTTCGGCAATTTTTTGTTGAGAGATTTCATTACCCTCGAACAGAGTAGAAGTATCCCCCATAGAGAGAAAATAGTAAAAACGAGGCTCTTCATGAGTTTGGAGATTTCCAGCCCTCAAGCCCAGCCCAACGGATATCCCCGCCAGCGTGAGCATGATCCTCTGGCAAATCAATCCACTTGAGCCCGCAGTCCGGACAGAGCCCCTGGCAATCTGGGGAGCAGAGAGGGTTGATCGGAAGATTCAAAATCACTGCATCTCTTATAGGACCTTCGAGGTTGATGAAATCACCTTCCATCCAGAGTTCAGCATCTTCATCTTGAACATCAATCTCTTTCTCGCGCGACTTACTCTTATGGCGAGTATCTAGCTCATAGTTATATAGCTCTTGAAAACTCTCATCAATATCAAATGAAACGGGCTCAAGGCATCTGATGCATTCACCCACTGCTTCAGCGCGAACTTCGGCACTTGCCAATACACCTTCAGCAACAGATTGCAGACGAAGGTCAACATCAATGGGGGCATCTGTTGGGATGGCAACTAGAGCAATACCTACTGGTTCGTGCTGATCAAATGTCAGCTCATACTCACGCATCTCACCAGCGCGGCGAGGCAAGTCGTGGCAACTGAAATCAAATGGGTTCTTGCTCATAATTTTTCCTAAAGAGTATTAATCAGCGAGTTCAGAAAGAGCGTCTTTATCTCCAACGCCTTCTAGTTTTTCACGGCCCCGCTCAACAACATCAAGGGTCTTATTCAAGATGACTTCTAGTGTGGCAAGACGTGAGTCAATGTATTTCTCAATTTCAGCGCGCTGCTCTTTTGCATCTGCTTGTACTTCGGCAAGAATTTTCTTTGATTCTGCTCTTGCTGCCGCAACAATCTCGGTTTGACTCACCATGCGAGCGACCTCTTCGCGAGCACGTTCAATGATCGTATCGGCGCTTTCTCTTGCCTCTTCTAAAATCTTTTCGCGTGTGGCAATGATTCCTTGAGCAGTTGCAAGGTCCTTTGGAAAAGCATGTGATGCTTGATCAAGAAGCTCTAGTAACTCACCGCGGTGCACAACACAGCTTGCTGATAGCGGAACGCTGCGTGCTTGCTCCACAAGGTTTACTGCTCCTTGAATGCGATCGATAACGTCCATTATTTACCTCCAGATGCCCGTTGCACTTCTGCAAGGCGGGCTTTTAACTTGGGCACAAGTGATGCCGGGATGTAGTTAGACACATCACCATCATAACTTGCGATTTCTTTAACCAAAGAAGAAGAGAGAAATGAGTGCGCAGGAGCGGTCGACATAAAGAGCGTCTCAACACCCTTGAGCTGCAAATTGATCTGCGACATCTGCAATTCATAGTCAAAGTCAGTAACGGCTCGAAGGCCCTTCACGATGATAGGGATCTTGTTCTCTTGGCAGTAATCAACAAGTAACCCAGACCAAGAATCCACCTTCACATTGCCGTATTTCTTGGTGACTTCTCGAATCATCTCCATACGCTCATCCACGCTAAACAAGGATGATTTGGTGACATTCACAAGAACTGCGATTACTACCTCATCAAACATCTTGCTAGCCCGCTCGATAATGTCGAGATGGCCAAAGGTAATTGGATCAAAAGACCCAGGGCAGACAACGCGTTTCACAGTTAAACGCTAGCAGAGTAAGCACCGTAGAAGATACTTCCCTGTCCATATGAGCGTATTTTCAGAAGTTCCATACCAGCAGGCCAGGTGAATGGTGAACTCTTTGTTTCGCGTTCAATAGCAATTATTCCGCGTGGTTGAATCAACGTACGTTGATCAATTACTGCTAATAACTCCTCAATAGCGCTGTTATTTACATCGTATGGTGGATCCATAAAAATAATGTCATACATTATTGCAGCATCTGATTCTAAGAAACGAAGTGCTTTACTCTGGAAAACTCTATATTTACCAGAAGCGTTCTTCACTAATTGAAAGTTAGAAATGGCTAAGTCATGAACATCAGATTCTGCTTCAACTCCGTGCACAACAGCGGCGCCTCTAGAGAAGGCTTCAACTCCAACTGCCCCGCTGCCTGCAAAAAGATCAAGAAACTTTAAATCCTGAATGCTTGAAAACTCAGACTCAAGAGAAGAGAAAAGTCCTTCGCGCGCCCGGTCTGATGTTGGTCGCACACGTGCATCGACAGGTGAGAGAAGCGTCTTACCCTGTGCAAGTCCGGCTATAATGCGCATTCTTATCTATCCCTGATCCATAAAATCAGTCTCTTCATTCACGCCAAGCGCGGCGACTTCAGCGGCTAATTCTGGCATTGAACTCAGGCTCGCG
>CAIUAO010000059.1 GCA_903897155.1 uncultured Actinomycetes bacterium
GGTGATAACCATCTTGGCGGCGATGACTGGGATAACGCACTCGTTGAGCACCTCATCTCAACATTTAAGGCACAGAATGGTATTGATCTAACGAAGGACAAGATGGCAATGCAGCGCGTTCGCGAAGCTGCAGAAAAAGCAAAGATTGAACTTTCAGCTTCTGCTCAAACATCTATCAACCTTCCTTACATCACCGTTGATGCTGAGAAGAATCCATTGTTCTTAGATGAAACAATTACTCGAGCACAATTCCAGTCAATGACTGCAGATTTGCTTGCGCGCTGTAAGGGACCATTCCAGACCGTATTAAAGGATGCCGGCATTCCAATTGCTGATATCAATCACGTTGTCTTGGTTGGCGGATCAACTCGTATGCCAGCAGTTGTCGATCTCGTTCGTGAACTTACTGGTGGAAAAGAACCTAACAAGGGCGTAAACCCTGATGAGGTTGTTGCAGTTGGCGCAGCTTTGCAAGCTGGTGTTTTGAAGGGCGATGTTAAAGACATCCTTCTTCTTGACGTCACACCACTCTCTCTTGGTATTGAAACCAAGGGCGGAGTAATGACAAAGCTCATTGAAAAGAACACAACAATCCCAACAAAACGCTCTGAAATCTTCACAACAGCTGACGATAATCAGCCTGCAGTGCAGATTCAGGTCTTCCAAGGAGAGCGCGAAATCGCAAACGCCAATAAGCGTTTGGGAATGTTTGAGCTCACCGGAATTGCTCCAGCACCACGCGGAGTTCCACAGATTGAAGTGACATTTGATATCGATGCCAACGGTATTTTGCACGTAGGTGCAAAGGATCTTGGTACCGGTAAAGAACAGAAAATCACTATCTCTGGCGGATCATCACTTTCTAAGGAAGAAATTGATCGCATGGTCAAGGATGCTGAAGCACACGCTGAAGAAGATAAGCAGCGCCGTGAAGAGGCAGATGTTCGCAATGCGGGTGACTCACTTGTCTATCAAACTGAAAAGTTTATTAAAGACAACGAAGAAAAACTCAATGAAGGTGACTCTGCTGCAAAGAAGGCAGATGTTGAAGCAGCCCTTGTCGACCTAAAGAAGTTGCTTGAAGGTGCTGACTTTGAAGCGATTAAGAAGGCGACTGAAACTGTTGCTACTAAATCACAAGAACTCGGCGCATCTCTATACGCATCGCAAGGAGCTTCACAAGAAGCACCAAAAGCTGATGAGAATGTAGAAGACGCTGAGATCGTAGAAGAGCAGTAATAGCCGACATGAGCGATGAGACAAATATCGATGACACATCAGATAGCGCCGAACAAGCGCTATCTGATGCAGTCAATGAAGTCCTTGAAGATGTAGATCCAGTTGCGGCGCTCACTGATGATCTTCAACGTCTGCAAGCTGACTTTCAAAATTACCGCAAGCGTGTTGATAAAGAACGAAGTGAAGCAGGAGACTTAATAACGGCAATGGTCGTTACGCAATTTCTTGGCGCACTCGATGACATTGACCGCGCAGCTGACCATGGAGAATTAAGCGGCGGCTTTAAAGCTGTTGCCGATCAACTCACAAACACAACAACCAAACTTGGTTTAACAAAGTTTGAAGAAGTAAATATCGAGTTTGATCCAAATATCCATGAAGCACTCATGCACGAAACTTCTGGTGATGTGACTCAAACACTTGTCACTAAGGTTTTGCGTCCGGGGTATAAATTCAAAGAACGTGTTATTCGCCCAGCGCAGGTTGTAGTAACGGACCCTAGCTAATGGCTGCCAAGGACTTATATGAGAAGGATCTCTATAAGATCCTTGGCGTTTCAAAAAATGATAAGCCAGACGCTGTTAAAAAGGCCTATCGCAAACTAGCCAAAGACCTTCACCCAGATAAAACCAAAGGTGACAAGAAGTTAGAAGATCGCTTTAAAGAAGTATCAGAGGCGTATGAAGTTTTATCTGATGATAAAAAGCGTGCTGAATACGATGAGATGCGCGATGCGTATAAATCTGGACGAATTCCGCAAGGCGGGCCACAAGGTGGTTATCAGAGCAACGGCAACTTTCAAGACATCTTTGGCGGCGGGGACCCTAACGATATTTTCTCTACGTTATTTGGTGGCGGACGCAGGGGTCCAAGCAAAGGACAAGATTTACAAACCGAAACAACTATTTCATTTCGCGATTCAATCTTTGGGCGCGAAATCAATCTACGTTTAAGTGATCAAACAGTTACAACTAGAGTTCCCGCAGGAATTAAAGATGGTGCAAAGATCAAACTCAAAGGCCGCGGCGCTCCAGGCCAAGGGGGACCAGGAGATCTTTTTATAACGATCAACGTCACTAAACATCCTGTATATACCCGCGATGGTGATAACTTGCTTATGACACTTCCTGTGACATTTGATGAAGCGGCGCTTGGCGCCGATATTGCTGTTCCAACTTTGCAGGGTGAAGAAGTAAAAGTGCGCCTTGCACCGGGAACAAACAACGGAAAAGTATTACGTCTCAAAGGCCGCGGTGTAACTCGCAATCATGCATCAGGTGACTTATTAATCACTATTGAAGTAACTGTTCCACAAAGACTTGATGCAAAAGCTAAGAAAGCACTTGAGGAATTTGCAGAAGCAACTTCATCTGAAAGCCCACGTAAAGATATATTTGAAAGGGCACGTGCATGATCAACGAAAATCAACCAAAAGAAGATGCAGCAGTTTATGTCATAAGCGTTGCAGCAGAACTTTCTGGACTTCACCCTCAAACTTTGCGTCAATACGATCGTATGGGATTAGTTTCACCAGGCCGTGCATCTGGCCGTGGCCGTAGATACTCTTTGCGAGATATTTCAGCGCTGCGCACTATTCAGCGTCTAGTAGGCGATGGAATTAATCTTGCAGGAATTAAACGGATTATGGAATTGGAATCTGCCGTTGCAAACATGGCGATAGAGATGGCGAAATTACGCGTAGAAGTTGATGCAATCATGCAGGTGACCCCGGGAGCCGCAAAGGCTGCATGGAACTCAACTCGAGAGTTACCAGCACCAGATACCAAAGGATAAGGTTGCCCCATGACAACTCGTGATGATCTCAAAGCAGAAATAATTAAAAAAGCCGTTGTTCACGGAAAAGTTATCTTGTCTTCAGGCAACGAGGCTGATTATTACGTTGATCTTCGCCGCATTACTTTAGATTCAGTTGCAGCTCCACTTGTTGGACGCATAATGCTTGATCTAACAAAAGACTGGGATTATGAAGCAGTCGGTGGTTTAACACTCGGAGCAGACCCAGTTGCA
>CAIUAO010000060.1 GCA_903897155.1 uncultured Actinomycetes bacterium
CTCGCACGAGATGAGGAACAACAATTCCCACAAAGCCAATAAGCCCTGAAGCAGATACAGCCGTTGCGGTCGCAAGCGTCGCTGCCCCTACGGCCATGATGCGCAATCTGTTGGGATTAATACCAAGAGAGAATGCTTCTTCATCACTGAGCATTAAGCCATCGAGTTGTTTGGAAACGCTAAATAGAATAAATAAAGCGATCGCAATATAGATAGATGACCATGCCACCACGCTCCAATTGGCAGAGGTTAAATCGCCCAAGATCCAGGAATACACAGGGCGCAGTACTGCGCTATGGCGCTGCTGCAAATAAGTTTGAATGGCTGTGGCGAACGAACCGACCGCAATTCCAGAAAGAAGCAAGGTGTTTGGTTCAGCAAAGAACTTTCCTGAAATGAAAAACGACGTCAGCACGGCAAGTACTCCGCCAATAAATGAAAAAATTGGAAGCAGCGCGTAGGAATTTCCGTGGGTACTTATAAGTGCGAGAGTTGCGCCGAGTCCAGCACCACTTGCTGCGCCAAGAAGATATGGATCTGCGAGTGGATTATGGAAAACTGTTTGGTAGACAGCTCCGCTTGTTGCTAGGGCTGCTCCAACAAGTATTCCAAGAATCACTCGCGGTAATCGCAATTGAAGGATGACTGTTTGGTTCTGCCCTATGGCATGTCCTGGTAGATGAAAGAGAGTCTTAAATACTTCAACGAAGTTGATGTTGATGGGGCCAAGGCTCACAGCGAAAATTGCGACGATGAGTAACACCAGAGCAGCAGAGGCTGTTATGCGCCAGTTCCAGATACGTGAGATTGTTTTTTCTTGGGCGATCACGATCTATCACCTCTTTCCTTAACGGTGCGAGCAATGTTTGTGCGGGCACTCATGGCAACCTTAATGATTGATGTGGCAAGAATTGCTCCGCCTCCTTCACCAGACCTGATGCGATTATCCAGAAGTGGCTCTAAACCAAGTTCTTGCAAGACAAGTTCATGGGCGCGCTCACGACTTCTCTGACCAGCAATAAGCACTGACTGACATGCACTATCAATTCTTACGGCAATCAGGGCAGCAACCGAGGTGGCTAATCCATCTAAGACAACAGCAATTTTGTTCTCAGTGGCGCCGATAATAACTCCAACCATTACTGCGAACTCACCGCCTCCAAATTCAGAGAGCACTTGCTTTGGGTCATCAATCTTCCCAACTCGTTTACGCGCAGCAATAATCACTTCTTCTTTGTTCTTCATGATTTGGCTATCAGATCCTGCGCCAAGGCCAACTGTTTGCCTAGGGTCAAGATCAAGAAGAGCTGAACTTAGCGCAGAGGCAATTGTTGTATTACCAATTCCTATTTCACCAAGGGCTATAAGCCCGTATTGATCTGAATATTTCTTTGCAATTGATATTCCCTGCTGAATCAGTAGATCAAGCTCATCAAGAGTGAGCGCCGGTGAATTCACAAGATCTCCGCGCGAAGAGATGTCAACAGAACCGCCGAATACACCTGCGTCAAAGAGTTCACAATCAATGTGTGCTGCGCTTGCAAGTGATGCACCGATTGATTGGCCAGCACGTGTCGCCTCTGCAACCTCGCAAGTTACTGATGGAGAGAAGGCCGAAATATTAAATTCTGTGACTTTGTGATCAGATGCAACGATGAGAGCAATTGCTCTTTGGCTATGCGGGTTATTTAGAGAGGCAATTTTGTCTACAGCGCGATCAATCATCCCTAATGAGCTTGGTGTTGTTAGTAGCGGATCTGCGCCATCACGCGCGGAAACAACATCTCGCTGGCTCGGAGCACGTAAGTGTGAGATAGGGGCAGGAGTAGTTTGAATATCTTCTGGCCATCTATTTTCAAAGATAACTTCTTCAAGTGGCATTCTTGTTGACCAACCAGCTCTTTCAAGTCCAGGAGCTGGTGGTCTTTCATCTGGCCAACCAAGACAGAGCCAGCCAAGAGTTTCAACACCATCTGGAAGATGAAGTAAGCCAGCAAGATCTTCTGGCTTAAATAGTGTTACCCAACCAAGTCCTAAACCTTCTGCGCGCGCAGCAAGCCAAATATTTTCAATGGCACATGCAGCGCTCCACATATCTGCATCTGGATATGTCGCGCGTCCAAGTACCCCAGTTGCATGAGTTCTGCGATCACAGGCAATAACAATTCCAATTGGTGCTTCGCGGATTCCTTCTAGTTGAAGATCTAGAAGTCTGCGCGCAGAGTCTGGTTGCAAGAGGGATGCTTGGCGCAAACGTTCTTTGTCAGCCAGAACTGCTGCGCTCTGCCTAATTGTTGGATCAGTAATCTTGATAAATCTCCATGGTTGGCTATGACCAACAGATGGAGCCTTGTGGCCAGCATCTAGTATCTTCATCAGAGTTTCATGAGGTATTTCATCTGGTCTAAATTTTCTGATATCTCGCCTCGCACCAATAATTTGGTAAAAAGATTCTTGCGCCTCTTCGGTAAATGCCCATCCGCTGACATCAGATGCTCGTTCGGCACTCGTGCTCGAATCTCCAATGACAGGAACTGGCCTGCGCCAGACCTGTCCATCTAGAGGCAGATTAGTACTCAATGACTTCTCCATACTCTTGAGTGAAGACAAGGGGATCTTCCCCGGTGAGGTAGTGATTGATCACTGAGTTCACGCCTGCATGAGCAAGAATTGCAATAGAAGCATCTCTAATTTCGATTTCTTTAAATGCAGTTAAAACTCTGGAAGAAAAATCGCTCCAGCTCTCTCCATCTGGGGGAGTAACGCCTAACCAGTTTTCCATTTTTGCTGTGGCGATATCAGGCCATTGGTTTTGGATTTCTTGCCAACTCTTTCCATCCCATTGCCCATAACAGATCTCAGCAAAAGATTGATTCATTGAGAAATTTGAATCACCAAAGATTAAAGCAGCGCTCTGGTGCGCGCGTTTAAGTGGGCTTGTAATAACTAGGTCTGCGGAAACAGAAGGAATAGAGATTGGGGCACCATCTAAATCTGGATCGTGTTGCCCCATAAATACCCCAGCACCTTGTGGTTTGAAATGCCTGATGAGTTTGAGGGATTTCATAGATACCCCGGCAAATGAATTCCCTGAAGAGTTGCGATCGCAAGAATGAGAAATATGAGTGATTCAGAGATCTGCTCTGACGCACCAAGAACATCGCCTACGACTCCGCCAATCTTTTCCTTAATATAGAAAAGAAAGAGAAGATTAATTATGCACAGTGCAAGTAACAAAAGAACTGTAACCCAACCAATGAATACCGCAGAGACAGCTACGGCTATGACTGTGGCAGTTGTTATGTCGATTGCTGTAATTTCGCGGGCGTATGTTGCGCCCATGCCAGCTGATGTTGGCGCAGCCTTGGCCATCATCAGGTAAACGGGGGCGAGTTTTGCCAATGTAAATGCAATGACGCATGCAACAAAGCCCCACAGTGGAGTGAATACTTGCAAGAGAGATACCTGAAGAAGTAGCTGGAGGACAAGGGAGAGCACTCCGTATGTTCCATGCCTAGAGTCTTTAAGAATTGCAAGACGCTGCTCAGGGCTCCAGCCACCAACAACGCCATCTGCGACATCAGCTAAACCATCTTGGTGGAAACCTCCACAGATGAGCACACCGATCAAAATCGCAAGTGTTGCACTGGGTAGCGCAGGAAGCAGGTGAGAAAAACCGTAGTAGCTACCACCAACTAATAACCCAACAACCAGGCCTACAAGAGGGAACCA
>CAIUAO010000061.1 GCA_903897155.1 uncultured Actinomycetes bacterium
CGCCGCATTACTTTAGATTCAGTTGCAGCTCCACTTGTTGGACGCATAATGCTTGATCTAACAAAAGACTGGGATTATGAAGCAGTCGGTGGTTTAACACTCGGAGCAGACCCAGTTGCAACAGCGATGATGCATGTTGCAGCAAGTGAAGGACGAGTTCTTAACTCTTTTGTTGTTCGTAAAGCAGAGAAAGCACATGGACTTCAGCGTCGCATTGAAGGACCAGATGTTAAAGGCAAGCGCGTATTGGCTGTTGAAGATACTTCAACGACAGGTGGTTCTGTTTTAGCTGCTGTTGAGGCGCTCAAGGAAGCAGGAGCAATTGTTGTTGGTGTTGCAGTGATTGTTGAACGTGGCGCAGCAGATACAGTTTCAGAGGCTGGTCTTGAATACCGCGCTGCATATCAACTGACAGATTTAGGTTTATAAAACTTAAGACAAATGCTTTCGGCTCCGCCATTCTTTAAAGATTTCTAAGAAGATTGGGAAAATGCTGATCGCAGCAATTCCAAGCACAATATCTGTTAGGTACTTTGCAATTGTGTCAGCAAATGTACTACCAGCTGCGTAAGCACCCCAGATAAGAACTTGCGTCCATACGAGGGCGCCAAAAACATTCCAGAACGCAAATGTTTTAAATGGAACATGGATGATTCCTGACAAAGGGTTAATAAGTCCCCGGACAACAGGGATAAAGCGTCCTAAAACAATTGCGCGTCCACGCCCATATTTCGTAATGTATTTCTCCGCTGATTTAATTTTGCCCGGATCAAAAAACTTTGAGCCTTCTCTGCTAAATATTTTTATTCCGTAATGCCAGCCAAGCCAATGTCCGAACTGTGATCCGATCATTGCTGCTACCGGGCAGCCAAGTGCAACGACCCAAATACTTAAGTGGTGGTGCCCAGGCTTTACGCCCACCCCGCTGGCAAAAAGCCCAGCAGAGATTAAAAGGGTGTCGCCAGGTAGACCAATGATCAGTGGTAGGCCTGTTTCAAGGATCAAGATGGCAAAAATGATCCCCAGGGCGTAGTTGGAATTGAGCGCAGTGGTGACGCTGATGAAGCTCATTGCCCGATCATAGACAAAAACAGATACCTATTTATTTGTATCTCCCCCTAGGTCTATGTGTAACCTTTCCAGCCAGTACCGGGCCAACCAGCTCATATCTGGCCCACCCAGACCGACCTACTCAACGAGGAGTCCTCATAGTGCAAACCACTGTCCAAGTTACTGGCTCAAACCTGACATATGTTTTTGGTGTTTTAGCCATCTCACTGATTGCTCTCGCGATTGCCTTTGGTCTTCGCGCCCAGGTATTGGTTCAACCTGAAGGCACAGCAAAAATGCGTGAGATTGCCGAAGCTGTTCAAGAAGGCGCAGCTGCTTATCTCAACCGCCAATTTAAAACACTCAGTGTTTTTGTTGCGATTGTGTTTGTACTGCTCTTTGCTCTACCTGGTCAAACAGATATTCGTATTGGCCGATCAATTTTCTTTTTACTTGGCGCACTCTTTAGCGCAGCTGTTGGGTATAACGGAATGTGGCTTGCAGTACGGGCAAACGTTCGCGTGGCAGAAGCTGCTCGCCAGAAGTCTGCAGCTAACGCTGTAAAGATTGCTTTCCGTACAGGTGGCGTTGTTGGTATGACAACGGTAGGTCTTGGTTTGCTTGGTGCATCACTTGTTGTTCTTATTTATCGCGAAAATGCTCCTGATGTTCTTGAGGGCTTTGGTTTCGGCGCAGCGATGCTTGCAATGTTCATGCGTGTTGGTGGCGGAATCTTTACAAAAGCTGCTGACGTTGGAGCAGACCTAGTTGGTAAAGTTGAAAAAAATATTCCAGAAGATGACCCACGTAACGCAGCAACTATTGCTGACAACGTTGGTGACAACGTTGGTGACTGCGCAGGAATGGCGGCAGACTTGTTCGAGTCTTACGCGGTCACACTTGTTGCAGCGCTCGTACTTGGTAAAGCAGGCTTTGGCGATGCAGGACTTATTTATCCACTGATAGTTCCTGCGATTGGAATTCTCACCGCTGTTATCGGTATTTTCATCACACGCCTTCGTCCAACAGATAAATCAGCAATGAATGCAATTAACCGTTCTTTCTTTGCCTCTGCGATTATTTCTGCGGTTCTAGTAGGACTTGCAACATTTACTTACCTGCCAAGTTCAATGAAACTACTTAGTGGTTTAGATCCAGTGCACGCTGTTAATACAGTCAATCCACGTCTGCTTACATTCGGCGCTGTATTGATCGGTATTGCTCTTGCAGCAGCAATTCAATTGCTAACAGGTTTCTTTACTGAAGTTGGCAAGCGTCCAGTAAATGACGTAGCAGCATCATCAAAGACAGGAGCTGCAACAGTAATTCTTGCTGGTATCTCAGTTGGTTTTGAGTCTGCTGTTTATTCAGGACTTTTGATCGCAGCTGCAGTATTTGGAGCATTCCTGCTAGGCCACGGATCTATTGTTCTCAGCCTCTTTGCAGTTGCCCTCGCTGGAACAGGCCTTCTAACAACTGTTGGCGTGATCGTTGCGATGGATACTTTCGGACCAATTTCAGATAACGCTCAAGGTGTTGCTGAAATGTCTGGAGATGTTCGTGGGGAAGGTTCAGCAATCTTGACTTCTCTTGACGCAGTTGGAAACACAACAAAAGCAATTACAAAAGGAATCGCAATCGCAACGGCTGTTCTTGCGGCTACTGCGCTCTTTGGCGCATTTACAAATGCAATTGTTAAAGCCGTGAGTGATGCAGGACAAGCAGGAAATAACGCATTGAATATCGAGTACCAAGGAATTCTAGATATCGCTAACCCTCGTAATCTTGTTGGTTTGATTATCGGCGCAGCAGTTGTCTTCTTATTCTCTGGACTTGCAATCAACGCAGTATCACGAGCAGCTGGCGCAGTTGTTGTTGAAGTTCGTGAGCAGTTCCGTTTGCATCCAGGAATTATGAAGGGCACAGAAAAGCCTGAGTACGGCCGCGTTGTAGATATCTGCACACGAGATTCACTTCGCGAGCTTGTCGCACCCGGCTTGCTTGCTGTGATGGCTCCTATTGCAGTTGGTTTTGGTTTAGGTGTTGGCGCACTTGGTGCATACCTTGCCGGAGCAATTGGAACAGGAACATTGATGGCTGTATTCCTTGCTAACTCAGGTGGCGCATGGGATAACGCAAAGAAGATGGTCGAAGATGGCGTTTACGGTGGCAAAGGCAGTGAAGCTCACAAGGCAACCATTGTTGGTGACACAGTTGGAGATCCATTTAAGGACACCGCAGGTCCTGCTATCAACCCATTGATTAAGGTAATGAACTTAGTTGCACTACTCATTACCCCTGCAATCGTTTCCTTCGCTCTGGGTGGCCACAAGTCGATCTCACTGATCATCGCGCTACTTGCACTTGCAGTTATCGTGTATGCATTAGTCCGCAGCAGACGCGGGTCAACTGCTATCGCTTAAGAACGCGTTCTAACTTCCCCGAGTAAGAAATGAGTAAATGATTTGGGCACCAAACTAGTAATCGTGGAATCTCCTGCGAAGGCGCGCAAGATTGGCGCCTTCTTAGGAGAGGAGTACGTAGTTGAGGCCTCAGTCGGTCACATCCGCGATCTACCCCAACGCGCTGCTGATATTCCAGCGGAATATAAGAAAATCCCTTGGGCAAAAGAGGGCGTAAATATTGAAGAAGATTTTGCTCCTCTCTATGTGATTAATCCAGATAAGAGAGCGAAAGTAAACGAACTTAAAGCGCTCATGAAAGATGCCGATGAGTTGATTCTGGCAACCGATGAGGACCGCGAAGGTGAAGCAATTGCCTGGCATTTAATTGAAGTCCTTCGTCCAAAGATTCCCATTAAGCGAATGGTCTTCCATGAAATTACAAAAGAAGCAATTCAAGAAGCCGCAAATAACACACGTGATCTTGATTATCGCTTAGTAGATGCGCAAGAAACGAGGCGTGTTCTAGATCGCCTCTATGGATATCGCTTGTCGCCAGTTCTATGGAAGAAAGTTATGCCACGTATTTCGGCAGGACGCGTACAGTCTGTTGCAACAAGGCTTATCGTTGAAAGAGAACGTGAGCGCATGGCTTTCATTTCATCTTCATGGTGGGATCTGAAAGCTGAAACAACACAGAATTTCACCGCGCGCTTACTGAGCTTAGATGGCAAGAGAGTCGCTGCGACAAATGACTTTGATGAAAATGGTGGGCTTAAAGAAAAGTCAGCTGGAAATATTCTTCTTTTAGATGAAGCATCAGCAAACGAGCTGACACAAAATCTTCAAGGCCAGTCACTTCTTGTAAAGAGCACAGAAGAGTCGCCACGTACTGAACGCCCTAAGGCACCTTTTACAACATCAACAATGCAACAAGATGCAGGTAGCAGACTTGGTTGGGGAGCCCAACTAACAATGCGCGTTGCACAGCGCTTATATGAAAACGGCTACATCACTTATATGCGTACTGACTCAGTTACTTTAAGTCAGGCAGCAATTGGATCAGCTCGCGCACAAGCTTCAAGTTTGTATGGCAAGGAATATATTCCTGCAACACCACGTGTATATGAAGGTAAGACAAAGAATGCACAAGAAGCGCACGAAGCAATTCGCCCTGCTGGTGATGTTTTTAAGACACCAGGAGAACTTGCTCCAGAGCTGAGTCGTGATGAGTTTGCACTTTATGATCTGATTTGGAAGCGCACTGTTGCTTCACAGATGGCTGACGCTAAGAAAATGCAGATGCGTGTTGATTTTGATGTGAAGACAAAGACCGGCGCAGATGCAATCTTCCGTGCCAACGGCTCTGTTATTACCTTCCCTGGATTTTTAGCAGCGTATGAAGATGTTGCTGATGAAAACGCAGTAGATGTAGAAGATGATTCCAAGAAGCTTCCGCCTATGAAGCAAGGCGACACAATCACTGTTTCTAGCTATTCATGTGAAGGCCACGATACAAAACCACCCGCCCGGTATACCGAGCCAACACTTGTAAAAAAGCTTGAAGAACTTGGTATCGGCCGCCCGTCAACATTCGCATCTATCATTTCGACAATTCAAGACCGCGGTTATGTTGCAAAGAGAGGCCGCGCGCTAGTTCCAACATTCCTTGCTTTTTCAGTGACAGGACTTCTCGAGCAACACTTCTCCAAGCTAGTTGATTATGAATTTACAGCGTCAATGGAAGAAGATCTCGACAAGATTGCTAATGGAGAGGCGGATCGAGTTGAGTGGTTAACTCGTTTCTTCTATGGCCATGATGATCAGCCAGGACTTGAATTTATGGCTCAGGATCTTGGAGCAATTGACGCTCAACAAATTAACACGATGAAGATGGGCCAAGATATTGAAATACGTGTTGGTCGCTATGGTGCGTATATCCAGCAAGGTGAAGGTGATGCACGTAAGTATGCAAACATTCCTGAAAATATGGCGCCAGATGAACTCACACTTGCTATTGCTATTGAATTACTTGCAAAGCCATCAGGAGAACGTGAACTTGGTGTTGAACCAGAAACTGGGTATCCCCTCATGGCGAAGTCTGGACGCTTTGGTCCTTACGTCACACAAATATTCCCTGAGCCAGAGATGGTTGTTGATAAGAAGACTGGTGAATTAAAGAAGCCACGTAAAAAGAAAGATGCTCCTAAACCTAAGACCGCATCACTACTCAGCACAATGTCTCTGGACACAATTACTTTAGATGATGCGCTCAAGCTCATGTCATTGCCTCGTGCACTAGGTGAATACGAATCTGAAGTTATTACTGTTCAAAATGGCCGCTATGGCCCATACCTGACTAAGGGTGCCGATTCACGAACTCTGACAAGTGAAGATCAACTTTTCAGTATTACGTTGGATGAAGCGGTTGAAATTTATAAGCAACCAAAGGTAAGACGCCGTGGTGTTGCAAAACCCCCACTCAAAGATCTTGGGATTGATCCAACGAGTCAAAAACCTGTACTTGTTAAAGATGGTCGATTTGGTTTATATGTCACTGATGGTGAAACTAATGCGACCCTTCGACGTGGTGACACAGTTGAATTCTTAACGCTGGAACGTGGAATGGAATTACTTGCCGGACGCCGTGCATGGGAAGCTGAAAATGGTGGAGCTGCGCGCCCTAAAAAGAAGAGCGCTCGTTCGAAGAAGAGTGCGCCCACTTTGACATCAAAGACAGTAAAGGCAACAGGAGCACCAAAGGCAAAGAAAAAAGCTGCTTCAGGCAAAGGAAAAGTGGCCGAAACGGCCACCCTCTAGACTCGGCATATGTCTCACTCGCTGCCATATCCAGCTGCCCCCGCGCAGTCTGAGTCTCGTAGCGTTTTAGCTATTCCAGAATTTCGTAAGTTGTGGAATTCGATGGCCTTCTCTTCATTTGGTGATTGGCTTGGGTTGCTTGCAACGACCGCTCTTGCTCAAGAACTAGCTGGTGGAGATTACAAGAAGGCTAACTTTGCTATCGCTGGCGTCTTTATTGTTCGCTTGCTTCCTGCAGTATTACTTGGACCAATAGCAGGAGTAATTGCAGATCGCTTTGATCGGCGTAGGTTGATGATTGTCTGTGACATCCTTCGTTTTGGTTTTTACCTCTCTATCCCATTAGTTCATAACTACATCTGGCTTTATACGGCCACAGTGATTGTGGAGGCAATTACACTTTTTTGGTCACCAGCTAAAGAAGCTTCTGTTCCTAATCTTGTTCCTAAGGATAAATTAGAAAATGCAAACCAAGTCACTCTGCTTGCAAGTTATGGAACAGCACCTGTTGCAGCGCTTATATTCTCAGTCTTAGCAGGAGTTGCAGCGGCAATCTCCTCATTTACATCTAAACGTTTTGCTAGCACAGCAGATCTTGCGTTATATATCGACGCAATTTCATTTCTTTATACAGCGTGGGTTGTATTCGGGCTTCACTCGATTCCTAAAGGTCCAGCAGCTGTAAGCACAAAGAGTGAGAATATTGGTAAGTCACTTTCTGAAGGATTTAAGTTTGTATCAAAATCTAAAATTATCTCTGGATTAGTCTTTGGAATGCTTGGAGCATTTTTTGCTGCCGGAGCTGTTATTGGACTAGCTCGAACATTTGTTGGTGATTTACAGGCAGGTGATGCTGCTTATGGAATTCTTTTCGGGTCAGTATTTGGAGGACTTGCTTTAGGAATTGCACTTGGCCCAAAGATATTTAGCCAGTTCTCGCGCCGTCGTATTTTTGGCGCAGCGCTCACAGTTTCTTCTGCATTCTTAGTTGCGCTTTCACTGGTCTCAAACCTTGTTCTCGCACTTATTTTGACTGTGTTTCTTGGCGCATTCGCTGGGCTTTCATGGGTCACAGGATTCACGATGCTTGGGATGGAAGTAGAAAATGAAGTACGGGGTCGCATATTTGCCTTCGTGCAATCACTTATCCGAATTTCACTCGTCCTTGTATTAGCAATTGCGCCGATTATCGCCGCCGCAATTGGTCGTCATACATTTATTGTCGTTAACCACACCTTCAATTACGACGGCGCAGCATTCACAATGTTTGGTGCGGGAATACTTGGAATGATTGTCGGAGCTGTCTCTTATAAGCGAATGAAAGACCGACCTACTGTTTCATTCTTCTCCGATGTGATGTCTGCTCTTCGTGGTGAGCTAGGTGCAATTACAGATCAGTCACATACTGGGGTATTTATTGCATTTGAGGGTGGTGAAGGCAGCGGTAAGTCAACTCAAACAGTATTGTTAAAGAAATACTTAGAAAGTATTGGTGAGCAAGTTCTCACAACGCGCGAACCCGGTGGGACAGAGCTTGGTAAGAGTTTGCGCACAATACTTCTTGATCCAGCAACAGGTGCGATTAGCCCAAGATCAGAGGCGTTACTTTATGCCGCAGATCGCGCACACCATGTGTATTTAACAATTCGCCCAGCACTTGAAGCAGGGCAAGTTGTAATAACCGATCGCTATCTTGATTCATCTATTGCATACCAAGGCGCAGGAAGAGTTCTGCAACCATCAGAAGTTGCGCGTATTTCTCGTTGGGCAACTGAATCACTTACCCCAACGCTCACAATTATTTTAGATATTCCAGCCGAGAAAGGCCTAGCTCGTTTAGATGGAGCAGACCGCATTGAACAAGAGTCACTAGCTTTCCATGAACGTGTAAGACGTGAATTCCTTAACCTTGCTAACGTCGATCCAGAGCGTTACTTCGTTGTTGATGCAACACAAGGGGAATTGGAAATTAGTAGACAAATTAACGAACGCGTTTCGCATATTCAACTGTTAAAGATTAACCGCGACAAAAAGCAAAAATAATGTCTGTATACGACTCACTCATTGATCAGGGCGAAGCAGTCGCAATTCTTAAAGATGCAGTCACTTCGGCAAAAGATGATGCTGATCAAACTCAAGGGATGACTCATGCTTGGCTCTTTACTGGCCCTCCTGGTTCAGGACGTAGTAATGCTGCTCTTGCTTTTGCTGCTGCTCTTGTTTGCTCTAAAAATGGATGCGGAACATGTACTGACTGCGTCACTGCTTTAAAAGGAAGTCATGGTGATGTCGAACTTATCCGTACAGAAGGTTTATCCATCAAGATTGATGAAGTGCGAGAGTTAATCACACGTGCTTCATGGGCGCCGGCGATTGCCCCCTACCGTGTTGTCGTTATTGAAGATTCTGACCGATTGACCGAATCAGCTGGTAATGCTCTTCTTAAAGCAATTGAAGAGCCAGGACTGCGCACCGTTTGGCTCTTATGCGCTCCAACTCTGACAGATGTATTGCCAACAATTCGTTCCAGAACACGCAACATCACTCTTCGCACGCCGTCTATTAATGCGGTTGTAAAACTTCTTGAAAGTGAAATGATTCCCACAAATATCGCGCAGGCATCTGCTCGCGCATCACAAGGACACATCGGAAGAGCTAGATATTTAGCTAATCATCCAGATGCCAGAACAAGACGAGAAGATATTCTTAAATTACCTTTATCTATCACAGATATAGCATC
>CAIUAO010000062.1 GCA_903897155.1 uncultured Actinomycetes bacterium
AGATGCAAGTAATAAAAACGGCAAAACTTCCTCACACATACAACAAGACTCCAATGCCACAAGATGTAAAGATCTCATCCGATGGTTCCACTTTCTACATTGCTGACATGATGTCTAACGGCGTCTGGGTCATGCCTGCAAATAACTTTGGACAATTAAGTTTTATAAAGACAGGTAATGGAGCGCACGGGATATATGTCACGCGTGATGCTAAAAATATGCTCATTACTAACCGTGGGGAAGGAAGTGTCTCCGTACTACGCCTTTCAGATAATAAGCTCACCGCGAAGTGGAAAATCCCGGGCGGGGGAAGCCCAGATATGGGCGGGGTCTCTGCTGACGGCACACAGTTTTGGGTAACTGGCAGATATAACAACGTCGTGTACGTCTTTGACATAGTTCATGGAAAATTTTTGCGTAAGATTGCTGTTGGTAAAGAACCTCATGGTTTGTCCTATTTCCCGCAGCCAGGACGTTATTCACTTGGACACACAGGAGTATTTAGATAATGAAATTCCAACGCTGGGTTCCTGTATTGATCGGACGCGTTACATTTCTTATTGGTTTATTTAATATCCTTGCGAATGTTAATCGTAGATTTCAAGGACCTTCCCAAAAAGTTAGCCAGTATTTACCAACCGTTGTCAGTGGATCGGCAACCGCAACAGCTATATTTGTCGGATTAGCTCTCATGGTTCTTGCCCGGGGCCTTATCAGACGTAAAAAGCGAGCATGGTTATTTGCCGTAATAACCATTGGAGTTGGAATACTCAGCCAAATAATTCGTGAAAGATTTCACCCTGCCCAAATCATTACCCTCGCTATTTTATTAATTGTCTTGGTTATTACTAGAAATAGCTTTTATGCAGTATCAGATCCTTCAACAAAGTATCAGCCACTCATTGGATTTTTTATTGGATTTATCTTTCTTTTTATCACAAGCTTCTGGTTGCTTGCTTACCGTCATGGCGACCAAATTACCGGGGATAGATCAGTCAAGAATGTCTCCCTTTTTGTATTAGAAGGGTTTTTTGGGATAAGAGGACCACTCACTTTCTCCTCTGACCGAACAGCCGGCATACTTTATTTTACTTTAACTACCTTTGGCATTTTTATAATCATTATCCCTATCTCACTTTATTTTCGGAGAGTCCGACCAATTGAAAAAATGAGTAACGAGGACCTCACTCTTGTGAAGCAATTGATCAAACATGACTCTGAACAAGATTCCCTTGGATATTTCGCTACACGTAAAGATAAGAGTGTGGTCTGGACAGAAAACCGAAAAGCTGGAATTGCTTACCGTGTCCAAGGTGGGGTAATGCTTGCAAGTGGTGATCCGTTTGGTGAATTTAGTTTATGGCCAGATGCGATCAGTGAATTTTTAAAAATTGCTGCGCAGCACGCATGGTTACCAGGAGTGATGGGTTGTAGTGATCGCGGTGGTGAAGTCTGGGTTGAGCACGCAGGAATGATCGCTATTGATATTGGGGATGAAGCCATTATTAAAGTTGCTGACTTCACTCTTGAAGGCCGTCCAATGGCAAATGTTCGTCAAATGATTAACCGAATTGTGCGTAAGGGTTACGTCACCACAACTTCTAAATGGTCAGAGATTGATTCTGAAACTAAAACAAAACTTCGTAAACTTGCGAAAGAATGGCGTTACGGCGTTGCAGAACGAGGTTTTTCAATGTCCATGGATCGTTTTGGTGAAGATGAAGATTCTGACACCTATATCACCATCGCCTACCTCGCCGGTGAAATAAAAGGACTTCTTTATTTTGTCCCGTGGACAACAGATCGACTTTCACTTGACCGGATGCAGCGTGAACGTGGAACAGATGCAGGGGTCAATGAATTGATGATTGCAGATACTGTCGTCTGGGGCAGAACAAATGGAATTACAGACATTTCACTCAACTTTGCGGCCTTCCGCGCCCTCTTTGAACGTGCCGACAAAATAAGCGCTGGCCCAATTACACGTGGGATGCGCAATCTGATTCGATTCTTTTCAAACTTTTTCCAAGTTGAATCTTTATATCGTTTTAATGCGAAGTTCCAACCTGAATGGGAGACTCGCTACGTCCTCTATCCTCGTGCTGCTGATCTACCAAAAGTTGGATGGGCTGCGCTGCGCGCTGAAAAATTTATTAGTGGGTTTCGTAAAAATTAAGGCGTTTGGGTGCTTTGTTGATTTAGCCACTGAAACCCAGAAGCAACATATGGTTTCCATACTTCAATATTATGCCCACCTTGCGAAATTGGGATGTATTTAATTGGAACAACGCTATCTACTTGATTTATAAACGTTCTCGCAGAATTAGCTGCAAACTTATCTTTTACACTGGAAATAATCATCAGCTTTGTATTTGTTGCCCCAGCTTTAATGACTTTTACTAGATCATATTTTGCAGACAAAAACTTTCGCTCTCGCTTTGTCATACCCAGTGAGAACATTGGTTGGAAATAACCAGCCAGTGAGACCGCCCGAGAGTATTGATCTTGGTGGAGCACTGCGGCTTCTGCAGCGCACCATCCACCAGTTGAATAACCAAATGCTCCCCATGGTCGCGAATCAACGCCAAGAAATTTCTGCGCAAATGTCTGCATATCAGATGTAATCCATGTTTCCACTTGGGCTCCGCCATCAAAATTCATGCACTCAGTATCTTGTCCAGGCACAACGTTAATTGCTGGAATAATTAAAATCGTTGGCTGTATTTTATTGGCATTCTCCAAATTTTCCATTGTCGTCACCCCATCCATGCTGCCAATCCATGTTTGAGGAACCCCTGGTGTGCCGGGTAAAAGCTCAATAATTTGGTAATTAGTACCAATAGTGTGAGTTGGTAATTTCAATTGAGTGGCAATCTTTGGTGATGCAACAACATAAACAACATTTGATACTTGTGACTGAGCACCCTGGATGATTTCTTTAAATATTAAACTTCCACCAGCCGTTGTCTTCGCTTTCCGGATATCTTGCTCAGATAATGAGGAGAGCACTTGGGATGTAATTGCAATCTTGGCAAGTTGTTGCTGAGCGCCAAAAAGATCAGACCAGGAATCATAGAAATCTCCATATCGGTTCACGGTAATTCCCACCGAAGCCAAAGCAAAAACTTGAATGAAAATAATGAGAGAAAAACGTGCTGCTATGTGATGCCATTTATACTGGGCAAATTTATGCCAAAAAATCACAGTCAAGATGAGGGCAGCAAAAGTTGCAACCCAGAAGATAATCTCGAGAGAGAGTGAAAGTAGGCTAAACATAAGAACTAAACTCTACTTCTTCCACTACTTCTTCCACTACTTCTTAAATGGCTTTATTCAATCTCTCGCTTTGGGTCCTCAGAATCATCATAAGGTTCTTGGGGTTGGGAAAGCTTCCAGTACATGTAATAGAGAAACACTCCAAAAAATGGCCACTCCATTACATATACCCAACTTAAATGATTGCCACTAAGTGCCCGGTTAAATTCAAAAACGCCCATGAGCCCACAGAGTGGTAGCCCCCAGAGGACCCACTTACGTTTCGGATCTTTATCAGCAGAAGGTGTTTGGTCCATTTACTCTCCTTCTGAATCTGAAAGAAACTTCTCGTTGATAAACCAGTCGCGAGCTGCAAGAACAATCCAAATCGTATCGATCAGCATGCCCATCGCCCACATTATGGCGCCACCCTTATGTTGATCACTTAAGCCCATGCTCATCGATGTAGTACTTGGCAATGAATGTAAAACCTTGTTTCCAGAGTAAAGAAAAAAACCAACCATTGTTTCTGGCAACATCATGGCAAAAAGTGAAATCACTCTATTCGCATAGGGGATAAATATTGGGTGAGGGTTTCCCTCCATGACTGGGTAGTAATAGATGACTCCACCAAGAAGAAAAATAATCAGTTCTAGACAGTGCACATTTGGGTTTGTCATCCCTGCATTAGCCAGTGGTGAAAAGTGAGTCAGTATCAATACGGCAAGAAAAATCGCAAAGCCCACTGGAGCTTGAAAGAGCTGCATAAAAAGTCGGTTGCGACCGAGTGTGTGAACCAATGTATAAATGACTGGATATTTAGATTGGGACGCCACCTTGATGGGTGAACCTAAGACGATAAGGGGTGAGATCAGCATCATTAGTCCGATGTGCTGGATCATGTGGACGTAAAAGAGACGGATTGCTAGATGAGGCACCGGACCCACGAGCAATATAAAAGCAAGCACTAGGCCGAGATAGAAGAGAGTCTGGCGTATGGCTGAAACTGAAGCACGGGCATTTTTCTCAGAAAAGTACCAGTAACCCTTAAGAATAAGCGCGGATGCAAAAACAACATCCCAGATTGGACTTAATCCCATCCCATCACCCCCCTCTTGTATTTGCCTGACAAATTGAAGATTTAACTATATAAAACTTCACAGAATGTGTTCCCTAACCCTACATCTGAGCGTACCCTGTCCTCTAAAGCATTTTCGCTTATGAACTTGAAGGGACAACCGTGGCTAGTACCACCACTTCCAAATCCAAGACTGCGTTAGGCGCCGTCGTTGCAATCGCTCTCGGAATTGCCGTTGTAGCAGGAGTAGGCGTTGAACTTCATGCCCACTCATTCTTAAACGCACCAACTGAGACTGCAACTATCAATGGCACTATCACTGCTCCTGATGGCAAGAGTTACCCACAC
>CAIUAO010000063.1 GCA_903897155.1 uncultured Actinomycetes bacterium
AACAGGAATTCCGCCAAGTGGGTAATCCTTACGTTGTGGATGTCCATCCCAATCATCTGGCATCAAAATTCTTGTAAGACCAGGGTGCCCATCAAAGACAATTCCAAACATGTCAAAAGTTTCGCGTTCATGCCAATTATTTCCAGCCCATAGCTCAACAAGTGAGGGTAGATGCGGATTGGAATCAGGGATACTTACTTCGATTCGAATGCGTCGATTATGTGTCATCGATAGAAGCGGATAGACGCAATGCAACTCACGATTCTTATCTTCTGGGTAGTGCACACCATTGACACCTAGGCATACTTCAAAACGAAGCGCTGGTGTATCTCGAAGTGCTTGTGCTACCTCAAATAACTTTGCACTCTTCACATGCAGCGTCAGTTCCCCGCGATCAATCACAACCTTTTCAATCGCATCACTGAACTCTGGGTAGGCACGTTCTAATTCATCTGCCACTTCATCAAAGTAACCTCCATATGGGCGCTGGGTTGACCCTGGGTTGGAAGATGATCGAACAAGGCCTCCGTAACCAGAGGTGTCACCTGTTCCATGTACTCCAAATGAGCCGTGATCTTTACTCATCGCTTCATTAACCCTTGAATCTGAAATGTTGGAGTAGATGCCATAGCAGCTGCCTCTACTGCGCGGATAACTTCCTCGCGATTAGCACCTAACTTCTCATTGCTGATCTGCTCATGTAATTTCAAAATTGCATCCATCAACATCTCTGGACGCGGCGGACAACCAGGAAGATAAATATCTACCGGAACAATATGGTCAACACCTTGCACGATGGCGTAGTTATTAAACATTCCACCAGAAGAAGCACATGCACCCATAGAGATAACCCATTTTGGCGCAGCCATCTGGTCATAAACCTGACGAAGAACTGGCGCCATCTTGTTTGATACACGGCCTGCAACAATCATCAGATCTGCTTGACGCGGAGAAGGGCGAAAAACTTCCATGCCAAAACGCGCTAAGTCATATCGACCTGCGCCCACTGCCATCATCTCAATAGCGCAGCATGCAAGACCAAATGTTGCAGGCCATAGAGATCCTTTGCGCATATATCCCGCAAGATTTTCAACTGTGGTGAGAACAATTCCACTGGGTAGTTGCTCTTCTAATCCCATTCCAAACCACCTCTGCGCCAGACGTAGGCGTATGCAACAAATACAGTAAGAATAAAGATAATCATCTCAACTAATCCAAAGAGACCCATCTGATTAAAAGAAACAGCCCACGGATATAAGAAAACTATTTCAATATCAAAAACAATAAAGAGCATTGCTGTTAGGAAATATTTAACCGGGAAACGTCCACCTTCAGCAGCTTGAGGAGATGGTTCTATTCCGCACTCATATGCATCTGCTTTTGATTTGTTATAACGCTTAGGGCCAGTAAGAGCGCCTGCAAGAACAGAGAATCCTGCGAAGCCAAAACCAATGGCGCCGATGACCAGAATCGGTACATATGGATTCACAGATCCGACTATAGAGTGGGGATGAGCCTAAGGATAGGATCTGTGGCGCTGATCACTTTAAAAATGAACGGAGCCCCTACTTTTTAAGTAGTGCTAAAACTCCCTTACCCAAAGTGAAGGGATCGATGGGATGGGCAACGACAGCATCTGCCCCCGACCACTTGGCTAGCCACTTATCTGGAGACCTTTGAATAATCACCATGATGGGAGGGCAATCAGCCATTTCATCTCGGAGTTGATGGGCAATTCCCATGCCGCCTTCTGGAACTGCTTCGCTATCTAAAATGAATAGATCAACTTTCTTTTTATCATCTACATATTGTCGAAGGGCCGGCGCCGTAGCGAATTCAACTATTTTATGGGCTGAAACTTCCGCAGAAAGCTTTGTTCCAAGGGCTGAAATAACAGCATGACGCACAGTTTGATCATCTGAATAAACAATGATTGTTGGGCTTTGAACGTAGGTAGAGGCCTGG